>JAPLKB010000035.1 GCA_026388275.1 Pseudomonadota bacterium | reverse complement strand
CAGTCCTCCTTCCGTAACCATCTTCACCGCTTCCTCTCTGAACTCCTTTGTGTAAACTGCATTGGGAATTCTTTTCATTTTGACACCTCCATTGTCGTATTGTACATCAACTTTGGTGTCTACTAAAAACATCTTACGTCAGTACTGCAAATGTAATTAATCTTTGAGGCTTTTCCAATAAGACAAAACATCCTGCAGCTCCTTTAAAATTTAATCTTTATCCCGATGTTCGGGGCTAAATTTACTACGTTATATTCAAAAACACCATTTTTTGACTGGTTGAATGCGGCGAAGCTGGAAAAAGTAAGAATAAGCCAGGGCTTGGGCTTATATGTTATTCCAAGCGAAACAGACTCATTGAAATCTTCACGGCCCTCCTCTTCATAAGGAATGTAGGAAACGCGAATACTTAAATCGACAGATAGTTTTGATGTAATGTCGATGTTATATCCTCCAACGGCAGAGTGATAGTCTCTTTGATATATTTTAGGGTCTGAAAAACCGAACTGGCTTGAATAACCTCCGTATAGATAGTGTGTCCGCGCCAGAGGAAATATTTTAAAAAAACCGAATGTTATAGTGTGGTTTCGAAAATACTCACCCGTCCCGTCCGCATCTGTGAGCCTGTTATAGTTATAGCGGCTGAAAACTGCCAGATTGGAAAGTTCCGGTATGGCATAAGAAAGTCCTGCCCCGATGTTCAAACTGTCAAAATTCATATCAGTAAACTTGTCATAACGAAACCATTGCTGAACAACGGTAATCTCTCCAAGCAGATTGGGACGTATTATGGGCTGGTATGAAACCCCGCCGGTTGTAACAATATAATTATCATCCTGCGGGTTGTTTTTTGTCAGCGCTACGTTGCTGGTCCAGTTCCATACAAGATTCCCGAAAACGGAAAAAGGTTCATATTCGGACTTTTGTTTGAGGATATATTGCTGCCCCAGTGCATCATCTCCGGGAGATGCAGGGGCAGTTGTGTCTTCAACCCCGGGCCTGAAAATTTCAGCGGTCCTGCGCCCTGGCTGTGAAAGTTCTTCAATGTCTGAAGGTTTTTCTGCTTCAATCCGGGAGCTTTCCGGGTAATGCTGTCCCCAGACTGGAGGGATAAATAAAATCCAAAATGTACTAAAGAGTGAAAGAAACATCAAAACCAGAGTTGTTCGAGTGAAATTTCTCATAGAATAAACCAAAATGTTTATGTTACATCATACAATATTATAGCCTTTTATAACAGGGGCTGACAAATATGGCTCGAAAAGTTAGTCTTTCCATATACAAGGCAGAAGCCCGTTGTTATGTCACATTAACTTTTACTGTTGAATCTTAATCAAAAATTGCTATAATACAGCGGATGTATAATAAATGAGCACGTTATGTCCTGACGCAGGAGAAAAAAATAGGCATTTCAATTTCCATTAAAATTATGGAATGAAAGATTTAGTAAAAATGAAGCCGGAAGGTCTTCGAAATGGCAAATTTAAAACATAAAAAGAGAAGAACCTTTCCTGACGTGATGACATTACAAATAATAACACACGGATACCTGGATGCCCGCAAAACATCATAAAAGAATAATTATAATTACAGCAATATTATTCCTGATAATGCAAACACTGATTTTTGGAAGTATCCCCATGAACACAGAAAATGAGCCTATTAATGTTGTTGTAAAGAACGGAATGAGTCTTTACAACATAGCCGGTCTTCTGAAAGATGACAACATAATATATTCATCCAATCTTTTTATGCTTTGCTCATTTCTTGCAGGAAGTAAGTTGATAGCGGGCGAATATGAGCTGAAAAGGAACATGTCCACCTTTGATATTATTATGAAAATGAAGCAAGGTGAGAGAAATATATATACATTGAAGATTATTGAAGGTTACAATATATATAATGTAGCAGAAACAATCCAGAATGCAAAAATTACTGGAAGAGATGAATTTATACGTCTTGCAAAGGACAAGGAATTTCTCGGGCGATTAAAAATCACTTCCGATTCCTTGGAAGGATATCTTTCACCGGACACATATTATTACAGCAAGGAGACGGATGTAGATAAATTTTTAGAAAAGATAGTTCAGAGAACTTTTAAATTTTTTGAAAGAGAAAATATACGGGACAAAATGCAAGAATTAAAAATGAATATTAACCAGACATTAACCCTTGCATCGATGATAGAAAAAGAAGCAAAAATGAAAGATGAAAAGCCTATTATTTCAGCGGTTTTTCATAACAGACTCAGGAAGAATATGTCTCTTGATTGTGACCCCACTGTAATATATGGAACAGGTGCATTTTTCAGTCCTATAACAAAATATGACCTTGTTACGCCTACTCCGTACAATACATATGTATTAAAGGGGCTGCCGAAGGGCCCGATTTGCAACCCTGATAAAAATTCAATTATGGCAGCACTTTACCCTGCACCTGTAGACTATCTGTACTTTGTCTCCAGAAATGACGGTACCCATGTCTTTTCAAAGGACATGAAAACGCATAACCGTTTTGTTACAATATACCAGAGAATCAAAAACACAAAAAAACAGTAAAAGAAGGAGGGAAGTTTATGGCAAAAGATGTAGCAGTTATTGGAGTTGGTCAGACTTCGTTTGTCCGGGGCTACGAAGGCTCGATCAGAGAATTGGCCTTTGAGGCTTTCAGAGAGGCGACACAGGATGCAGGTATCACGCAAAAGGATATTGCCGCTTCTATTTTTTGCTCAGCACCTGAATATGACAAGCAAAGATCACCCGCAGGCGTTCTGGCAGAGTATCTGGGACTCATTCCCCAGCCGACCTTTTATATTGAGACCGTTTGTTCATCAAGCAGCAGCGGCTTAAAGGTGGCATACAGTATGATTAAAGCCGGATTGCATGATGTGGTGGCTGTTGTCGGTTTCCAGAAAATGTCGGAAATTACATCTGCCGAATCACAGGAAAGAATGGGCCGTGGTGCTGATATCCAGTGGGAAGCTCCATTCGGTACTATGATGCCTGCCTATTATGCACTCTACGCACAGGCATATATGGCAAAAAACGGTTTAACGCATGATGATCTGAGAGACGTACGTATAAAATCAGGAACTTATGGTCAGACTAACGAGAGAGCCGTTTACCGTAAGGGCGTTAAGGCATCAGATTTCGATCCGAGTAATCCCGATGCCAGGATGGCAGGTGCTGTCGCATGGCCTCTGAGAGTCGGTGACGCATGTGCCAATGCAGACGGCGCTTCCTGCGTTATTCTGGCAAATGCAGAAAAAGCAAAAGCTTTTTCAAAGAAACCTGTATGGGTACTCGGTATAGGCGCCGCTTCCGAGGCAGTGAATATGGCCGCAAGACCGGACTTTGCCAAAGGCTTAAGCGTAGGTTACGGAGCAGCAGCAGAGGCATACAAAATGGCCGGCATAACAGCAAAAGATGTAAAAGTTGCTGAAGTACACGACTGCTTCACCATCGCAGAGATTATGGCATATGAAGGACTTGGATTTGCACCAATGGGCGACGGAAAGCAGCTTATCCGTGAAAAAGCCACATACAAAGAAGGCAGGATTCCCGTTAATGTCGATGGTGGTCTCCTCTCTAAAGGTCATCCAATCGGCGCAACAGGTGGATCGCAGATACGTACAATTGTTCTTCAGTTGAGAGACGAGGCAGGCCCCATGCAGGTACCGGGGAGTCCGGAAATAGGTCTTGTTCACAATGTCGGCGGCGTTGGCTTATATGGCAATGTCACAATCTTTGGGAGGTGATACGATGGGATTCGAAAAATTTGGAAGAAAGAGTTTTACGGCTATGACAAAGGTGTCAAAGTTCGTCGATTTGTTAGAAGAAGGAAAGGTAGAAGGTTCAGTGTGTAAACAGTGCGGCGCAAAGTATTTTCCGCCAAGGGCTGATTGTGCTGCATGTATGTCAAAAGATATGGATTGGTTTGAGATGCCGAAAAGCGGCAAGCTCGAAACATTCACAACCGCTTATTATGCACCTTTTGGATTTGAAAAGGATTGTCCATATATTATGGGTGTTGCTGATCTCGGCGGAATAAAGCTTTTTGCACGTCTTGCCGGCGATATTAAACCAGAGGATGCAAAAGTCGGAATGGATATAATGATCAGGCCGTTGAAGTATGATGATGGTCAGATGTCTTTTGAAATTGCAAAAGCTTAGATCCAAAAAAGTATATCCCGCCATCAATATTTTTCACTTGTGACGGGCAAAAAAATTATTAATAAAAAGGCTGCTTTCGGGCAGCCTTTTTATTATGCTCTGCTGTGATGTCGGGAGTCATAAGAGACAAATATATCAACTGTTACCTTGACATCCCGTAGGTTAGATATCTTCCGGATATTGGTCTGATATTAAGGTATGCGTGGAGTTCTGCTAAAATCACATTTCTGAAATTTAATACAATATTTTACTAAATTAATTTGATAATTTTCCGATAATTCTACCATGCAGAAAATATAAATCAAACAGAGGTGATCTGTGATATGCAGGAAATGTGAGTCGGAAATGTTGCCTGAATATGATTATACAAACAGAGTAAGGGTCCTTGTATGTTCCAACCCGAGCTGTTTGCATAGGGAATATCCTGATTATCCCCGCAGAAACGGCAACCAGGAAATATGCTATATATGCGGAAAAATATTTAGTTTTAATACGGATGAATTAGGAATTGTATGCCAGGAATGCAAAAAAGAAGTGAGAAGAAATAGAGGACATAGACAGAGCAGCATGGCATGTGAACGATGAGCCACTTCGATACAGGGGGCGGAGCATCTAACAGGAGATCTGATGTGTATAATGGCAGGTCGAAGGCATTCTATCCGACAGAAGATAAATGTATAAACACATCAGGAGGAACAGGCGCTTGAGAAAATTTTTAAAAAATGCCGTTTTAATAGTTATTTTTGTCATTTCAGCCATTGTTGCATTGTCTGGAATTATGGAAGCATCAGACAAAAACGACAGATGGGTATATATCTGCTATGATGTAAACCAGTCTGACATGAAATACTACTATGATTCATAAACCGTTACATATATTTCCGATAACCAGGTTGGCGTCTGGATGAAGATAGCTGCTTCAAACAAAAAACCGCAACTATTACATCTTGAAATCTCCTGCGCAAGCAACATGTTTCATCTTATGGAGGACTCAGTTGATTATTTATGGGGCAGCAGGATAAAAACATCTTATATTGCAGGAAGATGGATTAAGACCCCGCCCGACTCGGAAGTCTATCTCCTCAGCAAACTTGTCTGCAGAAACTTAGTAACTTCAAAGTAGATATCGGACAATCTGTGAAAGCTTATTGATCGTACTTCCTGGGCGGCATGTTTTTCTGTATTTCATCTATTTCGTCTTCTATATCCTTTATCTCTAAGTTGAATTTTGTGATTAAGTTTATCCTTTCCTTCAGATAGATGTCATCTTTACCCAATGTTTTCCCTATGGAAAGCTCATCGTAAACATGTTGGCCCATTTCTGTGTACAACTTTTGAATGTTCCTCTGAAGTTTTGTAATATCAACGTATTTTTTTTTGCCGATCTTTGCCTGTTTTTCAACATTAAAAGCTAAATCCTGTGCCGTCTCCTTCAGCGTCTTCAATCCTTCTTCAGTCTTTTTTTTGAGTTCATCAATCAGATCCATTTGCTTCCCCCTTATTTTATAGGCAAAACGGATATTTTATTTTGGTCTTATCCTTCCCGTTTCGCTGTTCTATTACCGGGACACCCGCAAGCGGGTACCCGGTCGCCCCCTCCACCAGCAAAGCTGTCGGAGCCTCCCCCTCTCGCTCACCTTGTGAGCTATTTATCACATTGACACTATGCACACCGGGCTTGCGTCGCCCCCTCTATCAGCAAAGCACGACCCGCAAGCGGGTACCCCGGCCTCCCCTTCTCGCTTGCTGTGCAAGCTATTTGTCATATTGATACCAATTCGCCTTCAATCATATAACTTCGTTGCCTCCTCTTCGCGCTCCTCGACGTACTGGTAGTACGCCTGCGTCGGCTCGTCGTCGTCGCCTTGTTCTATGCATGAAACCGAATTGGTATGACACTATGCACACCGTGCTTGCGTTGCCTCCCTCGTGAGTATAAGGCCATAAGATATATTACAATATATCTATGGGCTATTGAATTTTCAAGTAACATTAGGTTGTCCACCCCTGACGGTTTTTATTATGACAAAACCCAGAATGAAAAACAGGGCTACTGAAAAAACAGCAGGTCGTTGACTCCCTAAGGTCGACGAAAGATACCCGAAAACAAGCGGTCCCATTATTGCAGATGATTTACCGACAAGACTGTAAACGCCGAAAAACTCCGATTCCTTGCCCGGCAATACGAACTGAGTGTAAAAAGCCCTTGTTGCAGCCTGTACCGTGCCCAGTCCAAACCCCGCAATAGAAGCTATTATTGCGAACAAAAATTTTCCATGAACAAAAAATATGGCAGTTGTTATAGCAATCCATAAAATCAGGGAAAGCAGGATCACCTTTTTGGGTCCCCAGTAGTCAATGTATCTGGCCATAAAAAATACGCCGGCAAGGGCTGTAGCCTGCACAACAAGGTACATATAGATTAATTCTTCGGATTTAAAACCGAGGGTGGTTGCAGCAAAAATACTTGAGAATACTATGACGGTATTTACACCATCCTCATATATAAGGTAGGCTATAAGGAATCTTCTCTGATTTTTATTCTGCCACATCTTTTTTAACTGCCCCCATGTTTGGCTAAACCCTTCTATTGCCGAAATAAATATCTTTGTTCCGACCCTTGGATCTTTTGGAAGAAAAATGAAGGCAGGCAGAGAAAAAACGGCAAAAAATAGTGCTACCATAAGCCATATAATGTCAATCATTTCGTAGCGGACAAGCAAAAGCGCAAGAAGAAGCGAAAATATTGAGCCTGCATATCCAATCCCGAAACCCCATGCAGAAACTCTGCCCTGATGTGTCGGTTGAACAATTTCAGGCAGAAAAGAGTTATAAAAAACAAGACCGCCTTCCATTCCAATATTTGCAAGAACTATTAAAATAAACCCTTCTATGGCCATACCTTTGCTGAGAAAAGAAAAAAGAGCCACAGCAGCAATGCATAAAAGGGTAAGGAATAAAAGCAGTCTCTTTCGTATCTTTGCGTAATCGGCAATACCTCCAAGAAAAGGAGATGTTATAGCAACAATAGCCATGCTTACCGATATTGCTCTTCCCCACCAAACGTCACCCATGCCGGCAGAATTACCGACAATGACATTTGCATAATAAACAGGAAAGATTGTGGCTGCTATAACTGCTGAATAGCTTGAATTGGCAAAGTCGAACAAACACCATGATAGTATTGTTTTGTTCATATTACAATGTTCATGCTTCCGGTTTTATATCCTTCCAAATCAAGCGTTACATAAGAAAATCCATACTGTTTGAGCGCTTCTACTATGCCGGTTTTATTGGCCATAATTGTACCGAAATCCTCTCCTGTGACTTCGATGCGTGCAATATTCCCGTGATGCCTTACTCTTACCTGCCGTATTCCCAGACTTCGGATAAAATTCTCAGAGCGTTCTATTCTTTTAAGAACCTCAATGCTGATTGGTGTACCGTAAGGTATTCTTGATGAAAGACAGGCAAGGGAAGGTTTGTTGTGTGTCGGAAGAGAATATTTTTTTGACAGTTCCCTTATTTCATTTTTTGTAAGTTCAGCTGTCAGCAAGGGACTTAAGATATGCTGTTCAATGCAGGCTTTTCTTCCGGGTCTGAAGTCATCCAGATCATCGAGGTTTGATCCTTCTGCCACATGAAGAAAACCTCTATCCTTTGCTATTTCCCATGCCTTATTAAAAAGATGAGTCTTGCAGAAATAGCAGCGGGAGGTTGTATTTTGAATGAAGTTCCGGTCTTCCATCTCGGAAGTCTCTTCAATAATACATTCGGCTCCGATAATTTTTGAAAGACTCTTCGCTTCTTCTATTTCACTTTGAGGACATGCAGGAGACAATCCAATAAAGGCAATCACATTTTCTCTGCCGAGAATGTCTATACAAATCTTTAAAAGAAATGTACTGTCCACACCGCCGGAAAAGGCAACAACAACCTTTTGAATGCCCTTAATAATTTCTTTTAAGTTGTTTAATTTTTGTTCAATATTCATTTAGCCTGTATCAATTTATCTGAGCAGTAGCCCGTTGCCGTTTTACTTCGCAGACAGAAACGGCAAAGCAGGTTGCAACATTTAATGAAGAAAAGTTATCCTCAGTGGGGATTTTGACGATTTCATCACATTTCTCTCTTGTGAGTCTCCGCAAACCCTCTTCGCTGCCCAATACAAGGCACGCAGCACCCTGCAGATTTGTTTTCCATATTGGCATCGTTCCCTTTTCGTCGAGACCATAACAAAAAACACCGGTTTTTTTCAATGAATCAATGAATCGTGCAAGGTTGACAACTCTGACTATTTTTACATGCTCAATGCCTCCCCGGGAGATGTTCGCAACGGTTTGTGTAATTCCGCATGAGCGGTCTTTCGGGATAATGATTGCGTCTACTCCGAAACAGGCTGCGCTTCGCAAAATATTGCCAAGGTTCTGCGGATCATAGATGCCGTCAAGGGCACACAGGAGAGGGTTTTTAATATATTCAAGATCATGCAGAAACTTATCGGGATCTGTATATGAGATTTCATCCCTTTCAAGGCATATATGAGATTTTGCTTCAATGAATTTTTTAAAAAAGGTGTCTTTTGGAAGCACTTTGAAAGAGATGCCATGTTTCTTTGCCTCTTTAATGACTTCATCCGATACAGTCTCATAACCATGTTCTATCCAAAGTCTTTTGACAGTTTCCGGATGGTTTTTGATAAGCTCGATAATACTGTTTTTGTTAGTGAGGTAGGGCATCTTTGAGGTCTTCGCAGACTTTTTCAAGGAGGGATTGGGGGTTTTCACTGTCCATTATTGCTCTGCCGAGTACGATGTAAGTTGCGCCTAAAAGGATTGCATCTTTTGGTGTTATTGTCCTTTTCTGGTCGTCTTTTTTTGCTTCTATCCTTACACCGGGCGTTACGATGATAAAATCTTTACCGCACAGTTCCCTTATCATGCTGATATCTTCACCTGCCGCAACAACACCGTCAAGTTCAGCTTCCTTAGCAAGAAGGACAAGATTCCGGGCTAATTGAGATACAGGAATATCAATGCCCATGCGTTTAAGCTCAGTATCATCTATGCTTGTCAATACAGAAACGCCTATGATCTTAGGACGTTGCAGCTCAAGCCTTTTCGCTGCATTGAAAAGCGCAACCCTTGCGTCTTTCATCATGGTAAAACCACCGGATGCATGTACATTCAACATATCAACGCCTATCCTTGCCGCTTCAATAACAGCCTTTGAAACAGTGTTAGGTATATCGTGGTACTTGAGGTCTAAAAACACCTTGGAATTTTTCATGTTTATAAAATCTACAATCTTTGGACCACAATGTGTAAATAGCTGTTTGCCGACCTTGAACATCCCGACATGGTCTTTAAACTTTACAACAACTCTGCGTGCTTCCTCAAAATGTTCGACATCAAGAGCAAGGATAATTTTTTCCTTTGGATCCATATTATCTCCTGTCTAAAATCTATGCGGCAAGGTAAAATCTGTTGTTTCCGTTACTGCTGTTAACAACCTGTATGAATAAGGATTACCGACAATTGTTCAAGTTTGTTATTGAAACATATTTTATTGCCCCTCGGCTCTCATTCTCTGTAATTTGCCGCGAGGTGATTCTTTTCTTTTACTCTTTTTTTAAGAAGATGTAAAGATACCTTTGAAATATTTTCTGCATTTTTATCTTCATTTAATTGAATCACCCCGTGATAAACTACGGGGTATCAAGGACAATATAACAACGAGAGGTGAATTAACCCGCGGGGCAATCAAAATGTGGGGCAATCAAAATTTGGTATCAGTAGTCCAGCCCAAGTGTTGCTGCTGTACCTTCTTTGAATATATGCTTTACTTCTTTCATTTCTGTAACAATATCAGCTATTTTGATGAGTTCAGACGGCGCATCCCTGCCCGTTATAATCACGTGGAGCGCATTATCTTTCAGCTTGAGAAAACGAATCACACTATCAACGGGGAATAGCCCAAGACTCAATGCAACGGATAGCTCATCGAGAATAAGGATCTGGTATTTCTTTTTTGATAGCATCTCTTCCATAAACAGCCATGCATTTTCAACGATTTCCATATGCGGTCTCGGGTCGTCCCCTCTGAATACAAAGCCCATACCAAAGGGGTATATATCTATTTTTTGCAACATTGCCGGGCAGACCTTCTGCTCTCCTGATTTACCTTCTTCTTTCATAAATTCTATCATGAGCGTGTTCATGCCATGACCGCTTGCACGTAATGCAACACCGAGTGCGGCTGTTGTTTTTCCTTTACCGTCTCCAGTGAATACTACAATAAGTCCTTTCTTCTCTTTTTTCATAAATCCCCCATACTAATTCAACAGGCGTTCAGCCTTTTATAAGACCCAACGGCACAATTTTAGCGACCAGTCTGGAAATGCCTGCATCATGGACAACCCGAACAACTTTTGATACATCTTTGTATGCTTCCGGCATTTCTTCGACAAGTGTTGCCTTGCTTGCAGCTCTCACATAGATTCCCCTTGATTCCATTTCTTTCGAAACAGAACGCCCCTTAGATGTCTTTATTGCCTGGCTCCTGCTCATGACGCGTCCTGCACCATGACATGTGCTTCCAAAGGTCTCCTCCATAGCACGGTTTGTCCCGCAAAGCACGTAAGATGCCCGGCCCATGTCTCCCGGGATTAATACAGGCTGGCCAACCTCCATATATTTTTCAGGCAATGCGGGATTACCTGCCGGATAGGCCCTTGTTGCCCCCTTTCTGTGGACGCAAAGAGTTTTATTTTTATGCTTCTCTATCTTTGCGATGTTATGACACACATCATAAACGAGTGAAAGACCCATCTTGTTTGCGCTCATTCTGAAAACATGCTCGAATGTTTCTCGAACCCAGTGAGTGATCATCTGTCTGTTTGCAAATGCATAGTTTGCAGCAGATGCCATTGCTCCCAGATATTTCTTTCCTTCCGGCGATTCAACAGGTGCGCAACAAAGCTGTTTGTCGGGGAGGGTTATACCGTATTTTTCAGATGCTCTGAACATTTCTTTTATGTAATCGTCGCATATCTGATAACCAAGGCCCCGTGAGCCCGTATGTATCATGACTGTTACCTGGTCCTGAAACAATCCGAAAGTGCGGGCAATGTTTTCATCGTATATTTCTTTTATACAGCCGATTTCTACGAAATGATTGCCGGAGCCTAAAGTCCCGAGCTGATCCCTGCCCCTTTCGAATGCTTTGTCTGATACGTTGTCCGGCAATGCAAATCCAATCTGTCCCTCATCTTCAATGAACAATAAGTCATCATTTGTTCCGTATCCGTTCTCTGTTGCCCAGCGTGCACCTTTTTTAAGCACCTTTTTTAACTCATCTTTTGAAAGTTTGAAATCCTTTCTGTGGGATCCTACACCGCTTGGGATGTTAAGGTAAAGATTATCGACGAGGTCTTCTATCCTATGCCTGATATCATGAGCGCTCAGCACGGAGCGCATAAGCCTTACGCCGCAGTTTATATCGTAGCCGACACCGCCTGGAGAAATAATTCCTTTATCCGTATCGAATGCTGCTACTCCACCTATTGGAAATCCGTAGCCCCAGTGGATATCGGGCATTGCCATGGACATACCTTCAATACCGGGCAGGCACGCAACATTTTCGACCTGCTTGATGCTTTCATCAGTTCCCATAAGGCTAAGCAGTTCTTCATTAAGATAGACGAGCCCGTCCACAAGCATACGGTCATGTCTTTTTACCAGATATCTGTTGTCGTCAAGCTTTTTTAAACGTTCCCTCAGGTTTTCCATTATTTAAACCTCCTGCAATGAGCAGTTAGTGTTTTAGAGGAGAGGGTGTTTTGAACTCAAGATTCAGCATTGCATTTATTATACATCAATTATTACTGTTGCCTTAAGCATATCATATTTTTCTTCAATAGAAAAATTATGATATGTAACTGCCTTAACCTCTGCTTTTATGGCATCTCTTGAGGGATTATAAATCCCGCCGATTACAGTTCCCGTCAGCTTCCCCTTTTCTACTTTTAAGGACATGTCTTTTGGTATAAACCCTTCCGTATCCCATAGGTAGAGAAGTTCATTTAGAAAAACAACGAGAAGTCCCTGGTCATCAGTTATGTCAATCCTTTTGCCTTTCTCAGGCTCCATCTTTCCAGGTTTGACTATAAGCGAAAAAAGGGCCTCTACAGCATTTTTGTAGAGGTCCTCCATCGTTTTTCCATATATTTCAAATCCGACATCGGCCTCGTGGTCTATGGTTTTATAATGTTCCATATAAAAGCCTATGAGCCAGCAAACGGGTCAATACGTTTAAAGGCATCCTTCTTTTCAACTTGCATCATCAGCCTGCAATCATTTTCTTAATTTTCCCGGAAATCTCCACTGCTTCTTTTAGCGGCCTCTGCCATATATTTCTCCCGAAAATAAGCCCTGAAGCTCCAGCCTTAAGGCACACCTCGGCTTTCTGGATAAGGTCTTTATCGGAGACCATTTCTCCTCCTGCAAAGATCACAGGCACACCTCCGGTACTTGCGATAATCTGCTTTATTGCATCCTCCAGCCCTATATTATAGCTTCTATAGGGTTCCGGTATCTTATCATTCTTTTTCAGGGAAGGCACATTCAGTTTTACCATGTCTGCTCCGAGTTCTGCAGCAACACGGCCTGCATATTCTATGGCGTAAAGGCTGTCCTTGCCGCCTTTTTCTTTAATGTCTTCGCCCCTCGGGTAAGACCAGACAATTACCGGTAACCCATGCTTATGGGCCTCTTCTCTTATTTCGGAAAATTGTTCAATATCCTCGTCCTGCCTTGCTGAGCCGACATAGAGGGTGTAGCCTACTGCTATTGCTGAAAGAGAGAGCGCATCGTCAATGCTTGCTGTGAGGGGGGAAAGCGGTTCGTCATCAGGGGGAATCTCCGTCTTGCCGTTCACCTTTAGTATGAGCGGTACCTCACCATATATGTCCTTAAAGTATCTCCTTGCGTTTCCTATATGCATAACAACCGCATTGTATTTTGCTTTTTTTGCAATTTCTATGATATGCATCGGATCTCGTGCAAATGTAGCCTGGAAAAAATCTCTCGGACCATGCTCAAGCCCTTGGTCATAAGGCAATATCAGGGTTTTTCCGTTTGTTTGAAACAACCTGTTTAATTTCACCTCTTTCGGTTCCATCCGCCCTCCTTTTTAATATTTACTGTGATGTAAGAAAATAATTATATCATCTCGCAATGATAAAGGGAAAAAGATTTCGCTTTAGATTAGAACATTAAAATCCCCGAAAAAGACAGACAAAGATTTAGTGTCCATCCGTAAACCCCGGATTAGAAATTAAATGTTTTTTGAATAGGAAATTAACTTAGCCCTGTCCCTATCTTTTTCTTCTTTTTATCCAAACGGGCTTCTTTCTGCTGTTCATAGATATCGTCTACGAGCGTGGAAAGTCTTTCCCGCCAACGCGGATCATCTTTGTTGTATTCTATCTCTTCATAGAAATCAGATATGGTGTGATCCTGGAGTTTAAATGGATTCGACTCGGCCTCAAGGTCAAAGACCGTATGCCTTAACTCATGCCGGATCAGCCTTTCTTTATCGGCCTTTGTAATATTGTCCCAGCACAATTTGTCCAGGGTTATAATGTAATCATATCCTTCAACTGCCCCGGCCTCGTCGATTGTCAGATGTCTTAAAAGATCATTTGTTTTCATGATCCTGCCAAGGATCATCATCCCTCCAGATTTTCTTTTCTTTAGATCAAAGAGCACTTTGATCTGAGCATTTTTCAACTCCGGGAAATACTGAGCCTTTATTTCCCTCAACATTGTCACTGCCTCATCGTTCACTTCCTCGTATCTCAGCCCCATTAAACTGCCTCCTGTAATTAAAAGTATTAAATTTTACCCAAAACGTTATTGTCCAGCCTTTTCAAAATATGATCTGGCTGCATGCACATCCATACCAATCCTGCACTTCAACTCATCGGCATTGTTAAACTTTATCTCATCTCTGATCCGTTCATGAAAATACAGAGAAACTTCCATTCCATAAAGGTTATCAGAAAAATCCAATATAAATGTTTCAATAGATTTGTCCCGGTTATTAAAGGTAGGATTGTATCCAATGTTTGTCACCGACCGGTATCTCTTATTACCTACCTCGACTTCGCTGATATAGACCCCGTTTTTCGGGATAACCTCAAATTCGGTCTCAATATTTATGGTAGGGAAACCGATGCCGCCTCCCCTCCCGTACCCTTTTAGCACCCGACCCTCTATTACATAAGGTCTACCGAGAAAAAACTCAGCCTTTTTGACATTACCTGACATAATGTGTTTTCTTATCCTGTTGCTCCCTACCTTTTCGTTGTTAAAGGTAATAGCCTCCACTGCTTCAAAGAAAAAGCCATATTGGTCAGACAGGTGTTTGAGGATATGTGTATCTCCTTTGCCCCCTTTCCCGAACTTGAAATCATAACCTACCACCAAGCCCTTTATGCCCAGCTTGCCGATCAATATATCTTTCACAAATGCCTCGGGTTCTGTCAGACGGAATTCATCTGTAAACGGCAATAAGAGCAACACGTCGATGCCGTTTTCCTCGATGAGCCTTTTTCGAATATTAATCGGTGTGATGAGGCCAAGATGATTATCAGGTCTTAAAACGCTTAACGGATGGGGATTAAATGTCATGAGCATTGACGTGCCGGATATCTCTGCGGCACGCGCTATTACCCTTTCAATGATTTGTTTGTGACCAAGATGTATCCCGTCATAGTTTCCTATCGTAAGAACAGGATTCGGAAAACTATCAAAATTATTGAGAGATTCAAAAGTTTTCATACACTCCTCTTGACATATGTATCATATCCATATAAGTTAAATAATCATTGTGCCGAAGTGGCGGAATTGGTAGACGCGCTAGATTCAGGGTCTAGTAGGCTGTAAGTCTGTGTGGGTTCGAGTCCCGTCTTCGGCATTTTAATTTTTTATATGTCTGGCAGTAAACCAGTCAATTAATTTCCTCGCAATGCTTATGCTTCCAGGTATTTCAGGGAGATTGCCAGCCTTAAACCATCCCGCGTTAACTATTTCTTCTCCGTCGACTTTTATATCGCCCCCTGCATACCTTGCAGTAAAGGCTATCATCAGGGAATCAGGAAAGGGCCATGGTTGACTTCCGAAGTAATTTATATCATTAACATCAATACCGACCTCTTCTTTTATTTCACGCTTTACTGTCTCTTCAAGTGTTTCACCGGGTTCAACAAAACCGGCAAGCACGCTGTATAAGTTATCCTGAAAACGCTTGGCACGTGCAAGCAATATCATATCTTCATGTTCAACAAGGACGATAACAGCTGGTGAAATCCTGGGAAACATGATAAAACCGCATTCAGGACATTCTTTGGCCCGTATATCTTCTCTGTTTGTTGTTTGTGATCCGCATTTTCCGCAGAATTGATGTGTCCTATCCCAATCCACTATCTGAACTGCTCTGATAGCCACTTTATACAGACTTTGTTCCAGATGTCCATATAGTTTCCACAGGCCTTCCAAAGTGGTCCCTTCAGGGGCTTCACAGATGTCCGGCAATTCTGCAGAAAAACAATCACGTCCGTCAAGAATTCCCAAGTAATGATGCCGTATCATTGATAATCCAAGCTCATCAGGTGATTTCAACAGAGGTAAAGATGCAGTATTCCCGACAACTCTGACGAGCATCCTGTGTCCTTTAAATATAAACCACCAGGCAGCAGAATTAGTCTGTTTTTGAGGCAGGTTTATAGAAGGGATGAAATCTTCTGACATGCTGAAAAAAATACTTCTTATGACAGGCAAAGTCAAGGGCTATGGACATGTTATGATCCATTAGCTGTTAATGAAGAATGAGATACGACAGGAGATTTTTAATAAAAAGAATCACAAACTGCCACTTAATAAAATTCATTCCTTTGACGATAAATCAAATAAGACTGGATAAAAATTAAATGGAATGGTACGCAAAAAACATATTAAAAAAGGATAACAGCAAGACAAAAAGAGAATTCATAGAGGAATTATCAGGAGCCAACAATAGTGTGGCTGAAGCGGAAAAACTTAAAGAACCGATTGTAAAAAACAACATTATACAGATTCAAAATCGGAAGAATGATTCGTTAAACCTGAATCAAGCAAATTTTCTTGAGGCAATAACTGATAATATTCCAGGTTTGATCTGGGCGAAAGGCTTAAACGGCAAGCTTTTATTTGCAAATAAAGAAATGTATGACACCTTTTTGAAATATAAAAACCAGGAAAATATTACAAGTAAAACGGATTTACATTTTTCGCCTAATAGAGGCGAGACAAGACACTATTATGATTTCATAAAAGCTCATTCCAATGACAATGCGGTTGTCAAAAAAACAAGCGAACAATTTAAATTTAACGATATCAGATACGTAAACGGAAGCCGTATTCTTGAGGTTTACAAATCGCCTTTGCACGACAATGTCGGAAATATAATAGGAACGGTTGGGTACAGTAAAGATATAACCGAAAACATGCAGGCAGAGGAAGCGCTGCACAAATATGAATTCATGGCAAATGCGTCAAATGATTTTATGACATTGATAAACACAGATTATGTATATGAGGCTATTAATGATGCGTATTGCAAAAAATGGAATAAAAAACGTGAAGATATTATAAACTATAAGGTTGAAGACATCTGGGGCAGCGAAACATTTAAGAAAAATATAAAGCCTAAATTAGACCAATGTTTTTCGGGCAAAAAAGTGTATTATGAAGAGTCTTTTGCTTTTCATAATAATGAAATACGTTCTTTTGAAGTAACATATTATCCATACTTTGATAACAATGGAAATATAACTCATGTCGCTGTAATAACCCACGATATTTCCGAACGTAAAAAAGTGGAGGTAAAGCTCAAACAAAGCCTTGACATGTTACAGAACATGATGGACTGTACCATACACGCTCTTGCCTCAACAATTGAAAGAAGGGACCCTTATACTGCGGGACATCAGCATCGCGTAACCAGCCTTGCTTGTGCTATCGCGAAAGAAATGCGTCTGGATGAAGACAGGGCGAGGTCTGTTTACATTGCAAGTATGCTTCACGATATTGGGAAAATTCAGGTTCCTTCCGATATCCTTAGCAAACCAGGCAAGATCAGTATACATGAATTTAATATAATCAAAGAGCATCCGCAAATTGCCTACGACATACTAAAAGAAATCGTATTTGAACATCCTGTTGCCGATATAGTACTCCAGCATCACGAGAGGATAGACGGTTCCGGCTATCCAAAGGGATTAAAGGGGGATGAGATTGCAATCGAGGCAAAAATTATTGCTGTTTCGGATGTAGTTGAATCAATGGCTTCCCACAGGCCATACAGACCTGCGCTTGGTATTGATAAAGCGCTTGAAGAAGTAACCACAAACAGCGGCATCTTATATGATGCGGATGTTGTTGAGGCATGCGTCAGGCTTTTTAATGGAAAAGATTTCAAATTTAATTAAACTGTTAGCGTGATATCTGCAAAATCAGTATACACGCTTTTGTTTTGGCCTTAATTGTGGTATATGTTTTAACATGCCAGTATTTAAAGGAAAAATTGCTTCAGCCAGTGATACCGCCAGTAAAAAAGCACGTACTATAAAAGCAAATAAAGACACAGTTTTAAAAAAGCTCACCCTTCTGCATAAACAGATTGCTCAATTAAAGGCATCCGAACGGAAAAATAAACAGATAAAAGAAATGCTGCAGAAGAAGACGCATGCCCTGGGGGAAAGGGTTAAAGAATTGAATTGCCTCTATACCATTTCTAATCTCGTTGAAAAATACCCCATTTCCCTTGACAGAATCCTCAGAGGCATTGTGGATACTATCCCACCTGCCTGGCAGTATCCTGAGATTACCTGTGCAAGAATCAGCATCGGCCAGCAGATTTCTTTAACGGCAAACTTTACAGAAACGCCATGGAAACAATCCTCTGATATAATTGTACATACGGTAAAAGAAGGCTCTCTGGATGTGTATTACCTTGAAGACAGACCAAAATGCGGTGAAGGGCCATTCCTCAAAGAGGAAAGGAACCTCATAAATGCTATAGCAAAGCGCATTGGAGAAATTATTGAAAGAAAACGTCTTGAAAAGCAGGTTCTTGAAATCAGTGAACGTGAACAACAGCGGATAGGACAGGACCTGCATGATAGTTTATGTCAGCAGCTTGCAGGCGTTGCCTTTCTTGGTAAGGTCTTACAACAGAAGATGAAGAAAAAATCTTTTGCAGAGGCAAGGAGCGCCGGCGAGATGGTGTCGCTGATTGACGAGGCTATTACACAGACAAAAGGAATTGCACGTGGGCTATACCCGGTTAGACTCGAAGCAAATGGTCTTATGTCAGCGCTTTCCGAGCTTTCGCGGAATATGAAAAAGATGTTCAATATAACATGCAATGTTGAATATGATAAACCTGTACTTTTTTATGATAACTTTGTTGCCATCCATATTTACAGGATTATCCAGGAGGCAGTTAATAATGCCGTTAAGCACGGAAAGGCAACAAAAATTGTAATCAAATTCGCTAATTATAATGGGGTATCAGTTCTTACAATTAAAAACAATGGTCGAAGCTCCCATAATATTACAGAAGAAAACATGGGTATGGGTATCAGTATTATGAAACACCGGGCGAATATGATAGGGGCATCCCTTGATATTAAAAAATCTTCGGAAGGCGGTACTCTTGTCACTTGTTCGTTCGAAAACAAACAAAGGGATGAGGGAACAGGTTAGCATGAACAAAAAACAGAATAACTCCATAAAACTCAAGCGAAAAATATTTATTGTAGATGATCATCCTATTGTACGCAAAGGCCTTTCTCAGATGATCAATCAGGAAGCAGACCTGGTGGTTTGCGGTGAGGCAGACAGTGCACAGCATGCCCTTGAATCCTTGAAAAAGTCTCAACCGGACTTAATGATTGTCGATATTTCCTTACAGGGGATTGATGGTATAGAGTTAATCAAACTCATTAAAGCACGTTACGGCAATCTGCCTGTGCTGGTTGTGTCCATGCACGATGAGTCCCTGTATGCAGAACGTGCTTTGCGGGTAGGCGCAAAAGGCTATATTATGAAACAGGAAGCAATAGAAAAAATGATGGAGGCTATCCGCAGGGTTTTACGGGGAGAATTGTATATCAGCGAAGGGGTAAGTGCAAATATCGTAAAAAGATTTATTGACGGCAAGGCTGAAACGACCCAATCTGCAATAGAAATCCTGAGCGACCGCGAACTTGAAGTATTTCAATTAATCGGGCAAGGTGTGGGAACGCGCCAAATAGCGGATAATCTGCATGTTAGCATAAAAACGGTCGAATCTTACCGTGCAAACATAAAAGAAAAATTAAAGTTGAAAAACGCAACTGAGCTGATGAAACATGCCGTACATTGGGTAGAAAGCAGATAACATTGAATCCATACCAACAATAGGGAAATCCCCTATATAAATAATAGTAATAAACCTTATCTAAAATATAGCTTAAGCCTGATTGAACAAGGTGGGTCTTTTAGGTTTTATATAAACTATAAGTTTACACTTTGTGTTGAGGCGGTGCATGGAAGTATCAAACAAGATCACAGTATTCAATACATTCGGAAAGACTCTGCATAATACCTTAAACGATGATGTATTTGAGAAACCGGTAAGCATTGAGGAAGACGAAGCGCTTGACGGAAAGGCAAGGGATGTCCTTAATGATTGGAAGAAATGCGGGAAATTGATCATGGAGCTGTTGAAATTCGAGATAAAATGCACCCGTTGCGCAACTGTTTGAATAGAATGTGCCATCAGAGCTGTGAAGAAAATATGAAAAATAAATAAAGAGGAGGATTAAAATGTCTGCTGTCAATGATGCACTTCAAAAAGTAAGAAGAGAAGACCCGAATCAACCGGAGTTTCAACAAGCTGTAAAGGAGGTCATGGAGTCTCTTGAACCTACTGAGAGCAAACACCCGGAATTTGTAAAGGCAAAGATATATGAACGCATTGTCGAACCGGATAGAACGATGATCTTCAGGGTTCCCTGGGTTGACGATAAGGGCGAAGTTCAGGTAAACAGAGGATTCAGGATCCAGTTTAATAATGCCATCGGACCTTACAAGGGCGGGCTGAGATTCCACCCGTCTGTAAATCTCAGTATTTTAAAATTTCTCGGTTTCGAGCAGATTTTTAAAAACTCTCTTACTACCCTTCCTATGGGCGGTGCCAAAGGTGGCTCTGACTTTGACCCGAAGGGAAAATCCGATAATGAAGTCATGAGATTCTGCCATGCCTTCATGAGGGAACTTTTCAGGCACATTGGCCCGGAAAGAGATGTACCTGCCGGAGATATCGGTGTAGGCGGCCGGGAAATAGGTTATTTGTTCGGTTATTACAAAAAGATTGTGAATGAGCATACCGGTGTACTTACCGGAAAGGGCCTTGAATACGGCGGCAGCTTGATAAGGCCTGAAGCTACAGGATACGGCGCAGTATATTTTGCAGCCGAGATGCTGGCAACAAGGGGCATGGATTTCAAAGGAAAGGTTGTCGCTGTGAGCGGCGCAGGGAATGTGTCACAGTACGCTGTTGAAAAGGTCAATCAACTTGGGGGCAAAGTGATTACACTCTGCGATTCCAATGCTACAATAGTTGATGATGGAGGTATTTGTGGTGAAAAATTTGATTATGTCATGGAATTGAAGAATGTGAAAAGAGGAAGGATCAAAGAGTATGCAGATAAGTTTGGAACAGTATGCTATATGGGAGACAATGTCTGGGATGTGATAAGGGAGCAGGGAATCAAAGTAGACGTAGCCCTGCCTTGTGCTACTCAGAATGAACTTGGCGGTAAAAATGCGGAAGCCCTTGTAAAGAACGGATGTATCTGTGTTGCAGAAGGTGCTAATATGCCTTCAACCCCGGAGGCCGTCAAGGTATTTCAGGAAAACAACGTGCTCTTCGGACCCGGTAAAGCAGCCAATGCCGGAGGCGTGTCCGTTTCAGGCCTTGAGATGAGCCAGAATAGCCTCAAGCTTTCATGGTCGAAAGAAGAAGTCGACAAAATGCTGCTGGATATTATGAAAAGTATACACAAGTCATGTATTGAGGCCGGGGAAGCATATGGCAAAAAAGGAGATTATGTTGCCGGCGCAAATATTGCCGGATTTCTAAAAGTTGCCAAGGCAATGCTCGCATACGGGATTGTTTAATATGAACAAAGTAATGTATACCATTCTCAGAGTTCTGGACAGGCAGCAAAATATCATGGGTTCGACAGAACTCGCAAGAGAATTGCTGCCTCATGGGATTGAACTTTCCGAGAGGACGGTACGTCATTACCTTAAGATGCTTGACGATAACGGATTAACCTTTGTTCAGGGCAAGAGGGGAAGGACTATTACTGAAAAAGGAAGGTCAGAGCTGAACAATTCCTTTGTGTCTGAACGGGTCAATTTTGTTATCAGTAAGATGGACAGTCTTTCCTATTTAACAGATTTTAACATAGACGCCATGAAAGGGAATATAATACTTAATATATCCTTTTTCCCTGAAAAGAAACTGAGAGACGCACTAAGGGTAATGACAGAAGTCTTTAATTCACCGTATGTTATGTGTAATAAAATTATTATGGCAAAGAATGGGGAAAGGATTGGAGATGTTATTATTCCTGAAGGCACAATAGGCATTGGGACAGTCTGCAGTATAACATTAAATGGTATATTCCTTAAGGCCGGTATACCGGTTGCCTCTAAATATGGCGGTGTGATTGAAATTCAGGAAGGAATACCCAAGAGGTTTGTTTCACTGATCAGTTATGAGGGGTCTTCTCTGGACCCGCTTGAGATTTTTATCCGAAGCAGAATGACCGATATAACCGGGGTTATCAAACAAAATACCGGAAAGATACTTGCAAGTTTCCGGGAAATACCTGTTGTCAGCGTAAATGAGGCAGAAAGCTTAAGCAATAAGATGGTAAGAAAAGGTATTGGAGGAAAAATCCTCTTTGGTAAGCCGAATCAGCCCTTACTGGACATCCCGGTAGGGGCTGATAAAGTCGGTATGATAGCGGTAGGCGGTCTTAATCCTATCGCTGCCGCAGAGGAGTCCGGGATACACACGGAAAGTATGGCAATGTCCACCCTTTTCGAGTATTCAAAACTATTGAGTTTTAATGATGCAGTAAGCTCTATTTTATATCAGTAATTCCACTTCCAAATCAAAGCGTTATCATCGTTGGCTTCGTCATCAACTCCTCTATTACTGGGGCTCACGTCGCCCCCTCCAGCGACCCACTCACAGGGTGGGTCCCCCGGCCGTCGGAGCCTCCCCCTCTCGTTCACCATGTGAGCTATGTAGCTCTTTGACTCTTTGTACGCCTATGTCCGGGTACCAGCTTGCAGGTGTTCCCTTGCCGCCTTGATTGCCCCGCAAATTACCGCGGGGTAGTTCATTTCATCTTTGATTTAGAATCGGAATTATGCCCTGCCTGCTTGTGGCGGGTGAGTTCATTCTGTCGCGTTTTTCTTTTTGTTGTAATTTTAAGAAGGTGTGAAAAAAACAGATTTACTCCTTAGCTTACAGAAAATCTGGACTGCTGTTTTACAGGAGTGATGCCTGAAATTGAATTTTTCACACCTTCTCGGGTACAACCTAATCCCAGAATTTCCACCAGGGTTTTTTTACTTGTACTGTCTTGCTTTGCAGCAACGCCAATTCGGTCTTTAATTCCGGAGAAATATCCGCCGGTATACTTGCAGGCATATATCCCCAATCGGATTTTTTGCAGCGGTCATGGAATGCACGACTCCATGTATTCTGGACAAACCTGCCAACGGAGTCAATTGTTCCTGTTTCTGCAAAAGATTCTGAGTCCAGTTGAGGGCTTAACATGAAACGCCGGTCTATTGAAGCAAGTCCATTTTCAGCAGCAACTGAGAAGACATCCTTGACAGCCTCAACATTCAGTTTATCGCCGAAAATAGCGATACAGAATTCACGCTTGCCGCCCTTCAGTGTTTCAGAGGTATCTCCTGCATGCAACGTACAACCTACAATTTTCTCGGGACGAAGATTTTGCATAAAAATATCCCACGATTTTGCTCCATAGAAACCCCCACCTAATGCATAAATATCGAAAACAACACCCACACCCTTCATAAAAGCCTCCTTTTATTTACCTAACAATTAATATGCTGCATTAATATGCCGCAATTAATATGCTTGCTGCAGATAGGAAAATACAGAGGTAATCCATTGAGTAGAAAAAAAGACAATATACGAAGCTTTTCTTCAGCAATAAAGCCGTAAAAGGCATTATTGCATACCCTCGCCGATCCCCCAAATATGAGACATTTAAATTAACCAGCCCTTTTTGTTTCTATTCTCCTTTAAACTAAATAAAAATGCAACTATTTTTTACTGGAGTTTGCTGGCTTTTTTTAAAGCAAGTATGAAAAGCACTCTTTTACTGCCCCTACCGCAAGGTTTTCATGCCTCCTCTTCTCATTTATAATGCCTGCTTAATGGATTTTAATATGAACCAGTGCGTTATTTATTATTTGTCCAATAATAGCATGCCCGCTATTGCGTAATTATGTTTTGCCATGTCCTGTAGGATAATTTTCACAGTATCCGGTTCTACACCAAGACTTTTTACTACAACATCAGTTATTCCTGCCACGAGTTTTCTCTTCTGCTCTACTGTCCTTCCCTCAATTAAGTTGACTTGAATTATAGGCATATAACCTCCTTTTTTAAATGTGCCCCTAAAGGCTTCAAAAAACTCTCTCCAAATAACCGGCAGTTTAACAGAAGGTTTTTGAAGGAAAGCTCGCCGGGGTCAAGCTCATTTCTTAAAAAATCAAGATTCCTTATAGGACATCGACCGAATAGAAGAGAAAACAATATTCAATAATATTTTCTTTACAAAACCGATATTTTCCCTGTCATATCCGTCTTTTTTCTTCCATTTTCCTGTTATTTAAACTTGCTGTCAAGAAATATTTGCGAATAGTGTTTTGCATTGCCGGAAGTAAAACAAAATAGTTGTCTATATATTAATCGGACAGGTCTTCTTGCACAGCCTAAAATCCTTTGCACTTTAGCCCGGATATGTCATTGGCAACACCGATATTTATATTAATGGAAAATATGGGTTTAACTTTTCTTGCTTTCCAGGAACTGTATAATTTTTTGCAAGAACTTAAAATAAAGAACGATTGATAAAATGGAATAGGAACTCCATTCCGACAGTTCTGTCAGATGATAGTTCACCCCAGGCAAAGCTGGGGTGAACTATGTTAATTACTTAAAAGATGCTTGAATATGCTAACCGCAGTGCGCCTCTATTACAGATAACTGTTTTTACAGTTTAAACAGAAGATCCGTATAACTTGGCACAGGCCACATATCATTAGGAACGATCATTTCCATACTATCTATATCTATGCGCAGGTCCTGCATTGCAGGAATAACGTTGTCGCGATAGCTTTCAGCCTTTTTAACGACATCATCTTTGTTTTGAGCCTTCTTCACTCCAATTTCAAGTCTTGACAGATTCTTATAGGATGACACGAGCAGGGTGCTGAGTTTCCCGAGAATGTCTTCCTGAACAGAAGCCGGAATAGATACAGACTTAAAACTGGCGATAGAGTTAGCCAGAAAAGTTGCATATTCTGTTGCTGCCGGAATAAACTGCCTCTTAACCATATCTATTGCTGTCAGAGCTTCGATATTAATCTGTTTTGCGTAGATATCGACATAGATGTCATAACGTGAATGCAGTTCTTTATGCGACAGGACTTCATATTTTTCAAAAAGTTTAAGGGCTTTGTCCGTAACAAAAGCCTTTAATGCATCAACAGAGTTTGTGACATTGGGCAAGCCCCTCTTTTTGGCTTCTTTTACCCAGTCTTCTGCATAATTGTTCCCATTGAAGATGACCCGACCGTGCTTCTTATAGATTTCCCTGATGATTGCCGCTGCTTCAGCATTCTTGTCTTTAGCTTTTTCCAGACGGGTTGCTATTTCGTCGAGAGCTTCCGCTGCTATTGTGTTTAATGCCACATTGGGCCCTGCAATAGACTGCGACGAGCCAACCGTTCTGAATTCGAACTTATTGCCGGTAAAGGCAAAGGGAGAGGTTCTGTTGCGGTCTGTATTATCCTTGGGGAACATAGGAAGTGTATCCACGCCGACGTTTACAAATTGCGCATCTTTGGTGGAGATCTTTTCGCCTTTTGCGATTTTTTCCAGAATCTCCGTCAATTCTTCGCCCATAAATATGGATATGATGGCCGGGGGAGCCTCATTGGCTCCCAGGCGATGATCGTTTCCGGCATGTGCGCAGGTAGCCCGCAGTATATCGGCATGGATATCGACAGCTTTAATTAATGAGCTTAAAAATAACAAAAACTGAACATTTTCACCTGGTGTATTGCCTGGTTCCAACAAGTTGATGCCGTCATTTGTCGAAAGTGACCAGTTATTGTGCTTGCCTGAACCGTTAATACCGGCATAGGGTTTTTCATGAAGCAGGCATATCAGGTCGTGACGTAAGGCAACCTTTTGCATTGTTTCCATTACAAGCTGGTTGTGGTCGGTTGCGATGTTTGTTGTGGTAAAAAGAGGAGCCATTTCATACTGAGCAGGAGCAACCTCGTTGTGCTGAGTCTTAGATGTAATGCCCATCTTCCATAGCTCTGTGTTAAGGTCCTTCATATAATCGGATACCCTGTCTTTAATTGCGCCGAAATACTGATCTTCAAGTTCCTGGCCTTTAGGTGCGGGAGCGCCGAATATTGTTCTGCCGGCTAACATCAGATCAATCCGCTCCTGATATAATTTTTTATCAACCAGGAAATATTCCTGTTCAGGGCCTACGGTGGAGGTTACTCTTGTTGACGTAATATTGCCCAACGCCTTTAGAGCTCTCAGTGCCTGTTTTGAGACAGCTTTCATGGAACGCAGCAGAGGAGTCTTTTTATCAAGGGCTTCGCCATAATAGGAATAGAAGGCTGTAGGAATTGTAAGGGTAACATTGCCGCTTTCATCTTCTTTTAAAAATGCAGGTGAGGTGCAATCCCAAGCAGTATAACCTCTTGCCTCAAATGTGGTGCGAAGTCCGCCGCTCGGAAAGGATGATGCATCCGGTTCACCCTGGATCAATTGCTTGCCGGAAAATTCCATAATCCCGCTGCCATCGTCTGCCGGGGATATGAAGGAATCATGTTTTTCGGCTGTTATCCCGGTTAAGGGCTGGAACCAATGTGTATAATGGGTTGCACCTTTCTCAATAGCCCAATCCTTCATGGCATTTGCAACCACATCAGCAACTTCGGGTTGCAAAGGAACGTCTTTTTCAATCGTTTCCTTCAGATTTTTGTAGACTTGTTTGGGCAGTCGCTCTTTCATGACCTTATCATTAAAAACGTTAGATCCGAATATTTCTGTAAGCTCCACAATTTCCTCCTTTTGTAGAATATAACACCCTATGGGCGGTATCCTTCGCAATATTGATTTATATAATCAAGGTAACAGCGTAATAAATGAAATTTATCCCTTAATTCAACAGCATTGTGATTTATCTCCCACAATGTCTCCATGTGATCCAGAACCCTTTGCGTGCTCAATATAAGACCTTCCAATTCTTCCCCGCCAGATTCTTCCTGAATCTTCTCCCATTTCAGAGGCATAGCTGACGTGCATGCAGTCTTTAAAGCTATTGTATTATTTATTGATTCCATATGCTACCTCCAATACGGAGTTATTAAACTGTTTTATGTAGTCCGAACCTTGACATTTTGAACAGCAATGTTCTATTTTTCTGAAAAAGCCCTCGGAGATCAATGAGGACAAAGAATCCACACTCCTATGTGCAGACCTGCTGATAGTAAAATTACAAGTAAAAAATGACCTCTTTTTGTTAACCTCCAAGTGCATGGATTACTTACCTGACCTGTCCCGCCCCCAAAAAATAGGTCCGGAAGTTGAGTCTTGCTGTATAAGTGCTTGAACGCACCACAAAATCAGCAAGTTTTCCAAGAGACGAACTGCTGGTCAGGGATATGCTGTTTGTTGCAGAAAAAGAGAAAAAGCCCGTTGGAATGGACATTGACAGTTATCCTGACCGGTTTTATAATGGTGATATAGCAGGACCAGATTAAACTACTAATTAGCTTTCTATCAAGGAGAGGCAATGCACAACTCTGTAAACGATGAAGAGCTTCTTTCAGTCATCAATGAAATGTTCAGCGAGAAAATTCCATTTAACAAACTTCTGGGCATTAAAATTGAATTGATAAGCTACGAGCGCGTAAAGGTACTGTTTCATATGCGGGACGAATTAATGGGACATTATTCACGCCGGATGCTGCATGGAGGAGTTATATCATCTGTTATTGATGTTACAGGCGGCCTGTCGGCGTTTATGAGTATTCAGGAAAAGATGGCGGATGAGACTTTAGAAACAAGGCTTAAGAGATTTGGCAGGGTGAGCACTATTGATTTGCGTGTTGATTTTTTGCGCCCCGGGATTGGTAAGTGGTTTGTTGCTACTGCCTATACTTTGAGAACGGGAAATAAGGTTGCTGTTACAAGAATTGAACTGAACAATGATCAAAACGAGATCATCGCCGTTGGCACAGGCTCATATACTGTAGCATAGCCGTGAAAACCTCATAGCAATATCGGGTTTATCTTGTGACGGCACTTATCCTGATGGAAAATATGTGATAAGTAGAAATTGGACAAAGGAGGAATAATCTATGAAACGTTCATTGATACACATAGTCTTAGTTATTTTTTTCCTGTGTTTTGTTTCACCGGTTATAGCCCGGCAGGTTTCAAAACAGGCACAACCCTCAAGACAGGAAATTCAGTCCGTTTCCATTCAGAATATAAAGGGCAATATCTACCAGGTAAAAGGCGGGAGTGGCGCCAACACCGGTTTTTTCATAGGCAAGAAAGAAGTTGTGGTTGTAGATTCCAAAATGACAGAAGATGCAGCCAAACAAATGATATGGGCTATCAGGAAAATGACTTCCAATCCTATTGTGCACATCATCATCACACATAGTGATCGTGACCATGTAAACGGTCTTGTTGGCTTCCCGCAAGGATTAACCATTATCTCCCATGAGAATACGCGTATACACATGGATAAGGCCTTTCAGTCAGCAAGGGAACGGACATATCTTCCCGATATCACCTTCTCTGATAAGCTTAGCCTATATTGCACCGATGATATAAAGAACAAGCGCATTGATCTTATTTATTTCGGCCCTGCACATACCGACGGAGATATCATTGTGTATTTCCCTGATGAAAAAGTAGCTTTTATCGGCGACCTTATATTCATAGACAGAGATCAACTGATTCACCTTCACAAAAACGGAAGCTCATACGGACTTGTTAAGGTTCTCAAATCCATATTGAACCTTGATGCTGAAGTGTTTATAAACGGGCATGGAGACCCGGCATCAAGAAAAGACATTCAGAATCATATTCAAGGCATAGAAGATAAACAAGCCAGAATTAAGGAACTGATGAAGGAGGGTAAAAACCTCGATGTAATCAAAAAAATATACAATATCGATAATAAACCTGCACAGCCCGGAGCTATGGTCTGGCCGAGCATGGTTGAAACCATCTATCTTGAACTAAGCAAGCAGAGATAACATTAATCCGAAATGATTTAGAGGAATCATGAAGCTTCCGCAACAAGAGGAAGACTATCTTCTTTCAACTTTCTCTTGTCAAAATCACCATAATATGAAATATCGGTAAAGCCTGCCTTTTTCAATACCATATCAAGCTCATGTTTTCTTAAAGGATATAGAAGGATTGTATTTTCTATGATTCTATTCGATTCTTTAATGGTTAATACAGTTTTGAACTCAATAAGATTATTTATATCATTGTATTTGTAGTATCGCTCAAAGGTAATGATGTTATTCTCTATCAGCGGCAGAGATTTTATATTATGATCCAGAATGTGGTCATAGTTGAGTATCTGGAGAAGGAATCTGCCGTTATCTTTTAATATACTCTTTATCTGTTTGCAGAACGACTCTATCTCTGAAAGACCGGTTAAATGGACGAGTGTATTGCCGAAACAGAGAACTGCGTCGAATGCAGGCATGATGAAATAATTTGCGATCTCTCTCATATCCAAACGGTTAAAGATAACAGGGTGTTCTTTGTCTATTTTCTCTCCGGCCTTATGGAGCATCTTTGCATCATAATCTATGCCAATAGCGTGAAAACCAATCTGAGCCAGAGCTATCGCAAGATCACCTGTGCCGCATCCAGCATCCAATACTGTTTTTGTCCGATACGGTTCTTCAACGCAGCTTTTTACGAAGTCAATATGAGCCTTGTTGAAAGGGAAGATCAGATCATAGTAATCTGCTATTTCTTCATAAAAAGACATTTGTTCTCCTCCGGTTAAGTAAGTTGTTTTTTCAGGTACTGAAGCACTTCTGTCAGGTTGTCGAATAAAGTATAATCTTCACGTTCATTCCACGGCATCCTTAATCCAACCCCTATGATACCGGCCTTTGCCGCTTTCTCAAGAGTTATCGGACTATCATCAACAATGGCCCGGCATTCATTGAAGAGGATTGTCTTATCGTAACTTATATGGAGTTCATCAAATATGAGATTATATTGATTTAGCCATCTTGCGGTAACATCAAATGTACCTTTTTCCCTGTGGCTTGCTATAATAACATAGAAGCCATTCTCTTTTAATGATGATAGAAATGATTCTGCCTGTGGATAGGGAGGAAACCGATCCTGATCCATGTGGATGTCTCTGATAATGCTGTAAAATTGTTTTGGAGAGATATAAGCTTTCCAGAAGTCAAAGGTGTGCCACCCCTCAGGAGGGGTAAAGTCAGGACTAACCTTCTTAATTCGTTCATAGAAAACAGAAGCAAAGTCCCATAAAGTGTTATCAATATCGATGATTATCTTTTTCATAGGGTCTTATTATATACCAATATAGATTCTGTTGCTAAATAGATATATTTTTTCTACAAGGACACAACAACTTATAAAAAAGAGGCCACGGTACCTTTGCAGATACCGTGGCGGGCTGGGTGGCAATTCTTTATTGGGGGGGGAAGTGCCGGAACCAGCCTGATATATTATATAACATTAGAAGAAATGATGTTATATTTTTTTGGACTTTTTTTCCGGGAATGACCAAGCCTGTTACTTAACAAAAGAACAGGAAAGTTGGCACGAAGATGAAAGGAGAAGATGAAAAGTAGGCGAACCAGGTTACTTTTCAGAAAAATATTGCCGACGCCTTTATTTATAAATAGAGAAGATATACCTTGAAAATTAAAAAGGGCGGCTGAAAAAGCCGCCCTTTTTATATAAAACGTTTATATCAGTCTTTAATCCCTGCCAGTCTTTTGGCAGCCTTTTTCTTGCTCTGAATATCTGTTTCACGGAAGATGGTTACGCGATGAGCCTCCGGTGAACCGCCGCCGTGTATGTCGGAAATAGTATCAGCGCTTTCCATGGCCATCTTTTCCACCAGCCTGTACATCTTTACGCGATTTTCAACAGGAACACTGTCAACACCCTTCAAATATTTTTTCAAAAGACCGCCGATTTCAGGATTAGCAAAATCTCTGTCTGAAGGCAAATCTGCCACAAAACCGCCGGCGGCATCTATCATCAGCCTGGTAGCTTCAGCCATTTCTTTGCCCTCGTGGATTTTAGAGGCATTGGCAAGGACGGTATCTATAAAGTATGCGCCCGAGGGCTGTTTTTTTCCTTCATATGAAGAAGCGAGGCAGCAGGCATACAGGGTCTCCGCTCTGTGGATCATATCGATAACCTTCTGTTTCAGATGGCCGGCCTTTGCGGTTCCGTTATAATCCATCATGGTAAGGGCAGCGCCGGTCATGCAGTCAATTTTGCCGGATTTGCATCCGCCATGACTCTGACGATGGAAAGAAGAAAATTTTACGACCATATCCTGTGCGAATTCTGTTTCGCCGCACATAAATACACGATCCCAGGGTACGAAAACGTCGTCAAAGATGAGGGTAGGGCAGTATTTCGAATAATAGACATTGCCGATATCGCATCCGTCCAGTTCACGCATATCAAGTGTAGATCTGCCGACGACATGTATCAGCCCTTTTGTGTCGGAAGGTATGGCAAAAGCTACGGAGTAATCTTTGTCTTCCTTCCCCATTGCCCTCGTGGGGATAACAATAATTTCATGGGAGGAAAGAGAACCGGTCTGATGTGCCTTTGCGCCGCGTACGACGATGCCGTCGTCCCGTTTTTCAACAACGCGGAGAAACATATCTTTATCGACCTGCTCGCTGGGGTTAAGGGAGCGGTCACCTTTAACGTCAGTAACACCTGCATTTCCGGTAAGATCGTTTTTCTGCATGTGTTTCAGGAATTCGGTAAAGTTTTTATTATAGTTGGTGCCGTACTTTTGATCAATGTCATAAGTTACAATGGCAAGGGTGGATAGACAGTCAAGACCTGTGCACCGTTGATGGCATGTCCCCACGTAATTGGCTATTTTTCTATTAACCTTTACTCTTGCAACCAGGTCTTCTACACTGGCCGGGGGTAGTGTAAAACGGCTTACAGTCTCATTGATAAGAGGGCTCATGGTAGTCATAAGATCACGGTTTTCAGGCATATTTGCCAGTTCATAGGTTGCTCCGGTTGCCTCGATACCGGCACGCAAACGGGCATTGTCTACGATATTGGTCAGGCGTTCTCCGAACATATATGCTGTGGGTTTTAAAGCCCGTATCGATTCGATATACTCCTCTTTTGTTTTTAGACCCATAGTGTGTACCTCCTTAATTTAAAATATTTAGAATAAAATTTTCGTGCGTTTCAGAAAACGGATTTTTCCTGTTCTGCCAGCATTTTTTTAACGCTCGACAATACCTGAATCTTCACATTGGTAAGGTGATTTTTGAGCACTGTCTGGGCTCTTTCGAGGCTTCGTAACGCAACAGCATCGTATATTTCCTGATGCGCCTGATCGGTGGACGTAAGTGATGACATGGGAAAGTAGTTGCCGCCGTATTTGAGGAACAACATATCGAAAACATTCTGCAGTATCCGAATCTGGGTCCCTTTTCCTGAAAGAGAAGCGAGCGTCATGTGAAATTCCCTGTTCTTGAAAAGCCGTTCCTTTAAATAGAATTCCCTTTCCGCGGAAAGATGTGCCTCCAACGCTGTTTTGAGTTCTGTGATACCCTTTTTGTCAATATGCTGTATAGTAATAGGCACCAGAGACGGTTCGATAAGTTCACGGAGCTCGTAGAGCTCTTCTATTTCGTTGAGGCTGAAAGGTGCCATTGAATAGCCCCGGTTCGGTTCGTGGTGCACAAAACCCTCCAATTCGAGCCATTTAAGTGCCTGAATAATTGGAGTTGGGCTCAATTCCAGCTTTTCGGCAAGATCGCGATAGGCTATCCTTTGACCCGGTACAAGTTCTTTCGTGTAGAGCATGTGCCGGATTCCATGGTAGGCGATGAGGCTGCTGTCTTCCTGCTGTTTTGTATTTTCTTTTTTCATTTTCTTTACCATGAAAAATTGTACATCAATTAAATTAAATTTGCAATTAAATTTTTACAAATAATAAATTTAATTTATCATGATTTTGTATGTATTTGTTTGGAATACTTTTTTGGTTTCAGGAAAAGCATTTATACAAGGCGTTAATTGTTATATGATTTTCCTTTTTAGCGATAGCATACTAATTCAAAATACAATTAAATATATAATCATTTTCATTGACTTCTTAAGACTGCAATTTTATACTAACATGTTGTCAGAATATAAAATAATATATGCTGACAGTTATAAAACTAATTATAATTTAAAGGAATGTGAATAATTATGAGACTTCATGAATATGAGGCATTAGACATTTTTGAACAAAACGGTATTCCTGTTCCGCGACGAGGCGTTGCCGGGAGCATGCACGAAGCCCTCCATGTGGCTGGAGAAATAGGGTATCCTGTTATGTTGAAGGCCCAGGTGCTTGTAGGCGGACGTGGACTTGCCGGGGGAATCAGGACTGCATCAACGCCGGATGAATTGAAAGAAATGGCCGATGCCCTGCTCAGCTCAGATATCAAAGGGCTGCCTGTTCGCAAGATCCTTGTCTGTGAGAAGGTGGAGATTGCAAAAGAGTTGTATCTGGGTATTACCATAGATGGTTATTCAGGTAAGCCTGTTATTGTAGTCAGCACTGAAGGCGGTATGCTTATTGAAGAGACAGCAAGAACGTCGCCGGAAAAGATTGCGGCAATCCATATAGATCCCTCTTTCGGATATTACCCTTACCAATCCCGCACCCTCCTGAGGATGCTTGGCCTGAAACAGCAGCTTATTACCGCATGGACGGACGTAATCAATCAGTTGTATAATGTGGCATTACGCTATGAGTCGCTTATTACTGAGGTAAACCCTCTTGTTGTACTTCCAAACGGGGGATTGATCGCTGTTGATGCCGTTCTTGAAGTAGATGATTCAGCATTGTCAAGGATTCGCTTTCCTTTACCGGATCGTGTTGATCGGATTGAGAATCCGCTTGAGCGCAGAGGCAGGGAGATCGGAGTTACATACGTTGATCTTGACGGGGATATCGGGCTTATTTCTTCAGGAGCAGGCCTTGGCATGGCCTCTATGGATATTATCGGTGAGAAGATGAGACCGTCCAATTTCCTTGAAACTGGAGGCGGTATTACTGCTGATTTGCTTTACCGGTGTATGGATCTTATTATGATGAAGCCCGGACTCAGGGCAATATTCATCAATGTCTATGGTGGAATAAACCCGATACACGAAGGTGCTAAGGGTGTAGTCCGCTATATTCAGGAACACAATGTTAAAATTCCAATTGTTGCCAAAGCTCTCGGGAACCGTCAGGAAGAGACATGGGAAATATTCCGTTCGGGCGGTGTGCATGTCGTCACAGAGGTGGCAACCGAAAGGGCTATTGACAAACTCTATGAGCTGGTCGGGGGCAATTGATGGAATTTTCTTTTCGCCGTACAGGTTCCAGTATGTTTTTTCAAATATTAAAAGATAAAAGTTAAATAGAGGTCTACCCATGAGTATATTAATGAATAATTCTACCCGTGTTATTGTGCAGGGCATTACAGGACGTATCGGAAGCGCTCAGACTCATTGGATGCTCGAATACGGAACAAAGGTTGTCGGCGGCGTCACCCCCGGTAAAGGAGGGTCCACCGTTGAAGGCCTACCGGTCTTTGACAGTGTTGAGGAAGCGGTTAGGATGACAGGAGCCAATGCATCGGTCTTTTTTGTCCCCGCAGCTTTTGTCCTCGATGCTTTTCTGGAAACCATCGATGCAGGGATTAAACTCATTGTAATTGTCCCTGAGTATATCCCGGTAAAGGATGTAATAATAATGCGGAACTATGCTATCGAAAAGGGTGTATTTGCCCTTGGACCCACAACTCCGGGCATTCTTGTTCCGGGAAAAGGTAAGATGGGAATTATGCCTGCTTCATTGTTTGCACCTGGTCGTGTTGGAATTATTTCCCGCAGCGGTACACTTTCTTATGAATTTGCGGGCATTCTCTCTGAAAGCCATGTCGGTCAGAGTACTGTTGTTGGCATGGGCGCCGATCCGGTTGTTCTGAGGAATCTTGCCGATATCCTTGAACTCTTTCAGGAAGATGAAGGTACTGATGGAGTTATTGTTGTCGGGGAGGTTGGCGGAGAACAGGAGGAAAAGGCTGCCGGGTTTATCTCAAGAAGAATGACAAAACCGGTTGCTGCTTATATCGCAGGCCGTTACTCTCCTCAAGGCAAACGTATGGGACATGCAGGCGCTATTGTCAGAGGTTCGTCAGGAACAGTAGACGGCAAGCACGAAGCGTTACGTGCAGCCGGGGCAGCAATCCTCGAAAGCCCCGTACATGTTGCACAGTGGGCAAAAGAACACAATTTAAAATAAGTTTTAAAAAACAACATATTTTAAGCGGCATTCCAGCGTTTAAAGATATACGTCCAGGGTAATATAGATACTGAAGAGTAGAGCTTTTAAACAAAAAACATTCAAAAGCTCTAAATACCCATGTTGGCCAGTATATGGGAGATCTTGTTTACAGTTTCTACAAGCGTCGGGTGTGTGTTTTCAAGTTCGTCAATTGATGAAGTCAGGCCTGTAAGTGATAATTCTATGAGATTTGGATTCTTTTTTTGCCTTGTTACCTCGTGGGCGGAGACCTTGGCAAAACCTGTGATGCTTTCGGCATGTTCTGCGTTGGTTTTGGAAAGCTCCAGGACCTCGGATTTCAGGATTGATAATAATTCCAACAAATCTTCCCGGTCTTTTTCTCCTATTGATACGGCATTTTTAATGTTTGTTTCGATACTGGTAATGGTTTTTTCCAACATGTCTTATTCCTCTCTTAAATGTTACTTGCCATAATTATTCTAACATTAGTTATCCAACCATTCAAGATACCTTTTTAAAAACTCTTGAACTGTGAACCGTTAACAAAATATGGTATGTTATCTCATATATTTTATATCAATTCGGATTCATACATAGCACCCAGAGGGTACCCGGGCGATGACGACGAGCCGACGCAGGCCTGCTAACAGTACGTGAAGGCGGATTGATATTACATGGAGGTATGAGCATGGAATTAATACAGGCAATCAAGGGAAGAAAAAGCATTCGGGCTTTTAATCCGGATATCGTTCCGAGAGAAAAGATAGAAGAGATATTAAACATCGTGATTAACGCTCCTTCCGCAATCAACCTGCAGCCCTGGGAGTTTATTGTTGTCATGGGTGAAGAAAAGGCAAGGCTAAGCAGGAAGCTTATTAAGGCATACAGGGAAAAACAGATATCCTGCAGCCCGGGAAACGTAAAACCCCTGGCTGATACGTTCAGCAAGAGAGGAGTTGAGTCCTTTGAACTTATGAACCCCTATCTTGAACAGATGGGTCAGGATTTTAACCGTTTTGTCAACGAGGGGAGTTGTAATTTTTATGGTGCTCCTGTTGCTGTCATACTCTGTCTCGACAATGCTTTTTCCAAGGCGCGCCTTGTAGACATGGGCATTGCCCTGGGATATTTTACACTTGTTGCATATGATCTCGGTTTTAACACCTGTCCTATCGGTCTTATTAGTGCCTATGAAGACGAAATAAAAGAAGTCCTGGATATAGCGGAAAACAAGGATGTAGTTATAGGTGTTGCCCTTGGTTATCCTGACCAAAACAGCCCTGTTAATAATTTCAAATCGCCCAGAGAGGGCCTGGAAAACTTTGTCAGATGGGTTGAATAGACCCAATAGCTCCGGCATGGCCTTGATGATGATAAAATGCAGCAGAAGCTGCCGAAGGTTTTGCTGAGGTTTACGATCATAAGCGGGACAGCTCAATTCTTTCATGGAAGAGTTTTCTTGGCATAAGCATTGCAGATAATACTTAGAGGCTATAAATAATCATAATGAAAAAATACGGTTTGAAACTGCTGATTGGAGGATGCACCTGATGAAAAGAATGATGATTCCCCTTGCATTAACCTTACTAACATTAACCTTACTAACGGGATGTGTAGTTGTTCCTATGGCACCTGGTGGTTCTGTCTATAGCCCACCGCTGCCACCGCCGCTCGCATTTCAGGCACCTCCGGTTGTGATAGTGATACCTGATACGGACAATGTGTATGTTGTTCCTGATATAAGTGCTGACCTGTTTTTCTGGAATGGTTTCTGGTGGCGTCTAAATAATGGTTTTTGGTATCGCTCACAATATACATCGGTGGAATTATGAACGGATTCCTAACCTGGAACTTCAGCAGAATTGGAAAAGCTGGCAAGATAATCGTTATTGGGAAAGCAAAAAACGCTGGGGAGTAGAGAACTATCAGCCTCGACCCCAACAACAAAGGCAGGAGCTGAGACGTCAAAGAGAAGAACAGTATCAAAAAAAGCATCAGGGTCAGCCGCCGCAAGATCAGCCGATTCAGGTCCATGATCCCAAGAAACCACCTCAAGGTCAGCAACCTCAGGGAACACCTCAGGTCCAGCCGCCGCAAGGTCAGCAACCTAAAGGAGCGCCTTATGTCCAGCCGCCGCCTCCGCCGCTCGCATTTCAGGCACCTCCGGTTGTGATAGTGATACCTGATACGGACAATGTGTATGTTGTTCCTGATATAAGCGCTGACCTGTTTTTCTGGAATGGTTTCTGGTGGCGTCTAAATAATGGTTTTTGGTATCGCTCACAATATTATGACAGGGGCTGGGGTTATTATAACAATGTTCCAACTTTCTATCATGATGTAGACCTTGGTTGGAGAGGATACTACAAAAACAAGAATTGGAACGGACATCGGTGGAATTATGAACGGATTCCTAACCTGGAACTTCAGCAGAATT
>JAPLKB010000034.1 GCA_026388275.1 Pseudomonadota bacterium | reverse complement strand
GCCTCCTGGAGGCGCAACAGGCTATGTACAGGAACTTTGGATAGCAACTGCTCTTCTTGGTTTTACATTCCCGGTCATTGCATCGTATACGGGGTTTTTCAATTTCTGGCCGTTAACAGAACCTAAACCACCGAAAGAGTAAGGATCATTAAATAGATTTATATGTCTGCCCAGGAAGCGGTAATAAGCCGCTTTTTGGGCAGTTTGCTTAAAAACAGAATTAAAATTATAGAAAATGATTTTATTGTAAAGCACGCTGAGTTCCTTCATATATTAATGAAATGATGGGGATATCTTGTTATGACAAAACGAAAGAGTCCTGTAGAGAAAAATTCCATACATGTAAACTTACATAAAATATCAGAAAATCAGGGTGGCCTTGAAGTTGTTGCATTGGTATATGAGCTTAGCGATGATTGTTTGGTCATACTCTATGGGGGTACGAGACCCCATATAGGTGCCATAGGAATGGCACAAGCAAGACCGAGCTTAAAAGATCCGAAGGAAAATGCGGCAACAAGTTCGGTTTTTACTTACACAGGTCATAAGGAAGATATGGTAGCTAAGTCATTGTCAGAGGAGATTACACGCAGAACAGGAAGGAATACTGTGGTTGTAGCAGGTATACATTGGGATGACCTTCCCGCTGAAGGCATAGAAAAGATCAGGTCTATATGCCGGGTATTAACAGAAAAAATAGTGAAAGAACTCTAAGATTCTGAATTTTAAGACGAACTGATTGTGGTTTTTAGCTGCTGCAAATAAGATTCTGCTTTAAATTGTGCTATATGATCTACAAACTTTTGAATAGATGTATCATATTTCTTTGATTTTAAAAATAGTACAGACACTTTCAGCGATAAGTTCTCTTTTAAAGGTATTACCCTTAAATACTTACGTTCATCATCCATTACTGCCCTTTTAATAAGAATTGACACACCCTTGCCCTGTGAAACCCACTCTTTTATAAATTCCGTGCTTTTTACTTCGATTAAAGAAGGAGGAGTTATATTAATCGATTTAAGTGCTGATAGTACCACTTTTCGTGTAGATGAACCCTCCTCTCTTATGACTAAAGGATATTCAGCTATTTCCTGGAGTGATACAGATTCTTTTGTAGAGAGAGGATGATCGTTGCATGTTATGAGAACAAGCTCTTCTTTTAGCAAGGGAAATGCGAATACTTTTTGAGACGTCATTTGGTTTGCTAAGACTGCGACGTCATTTTGCATGTTGACAACTGTTTTTAGCATATCATCAGAGTTTCCAAGGTCAAGCTTTATCATAATTTCAGGGTTGGCTTTCTGGAAGCCGCCAAGTATATAGGGCATCATTACCCTCGAGTATACCGGTGTTATAGCTATTCTGAGTAAGGGTTTTGCATCTTTTTTTATAGATTTTATGGTATTTTCCAGTCCTCTTGCAACTGTCTCTATTTTTTCGGCGTATTTAAAAACTGTCTTTCCCTCTTTTGTAAGTTGAAACTTGCCCTTTTCTCTTTTTAGCAGCATAGTTCCAGTTTGAGCCTCAAGCTGTGCAACGTGATTTGAAACCCCAGGTTGTGTCATAAACAGTATAGTGGCTGCTTTAGAAAAACTGCGTGTCTTTGCAACTGCGTAGAAAACGATCAGAGAGTTTAAAGAGTATGAAAACATAATTTATTATTATAGAGTATAAGTAGAAATTAATTGATATGTCAAGGATTTAACGTTAATATACAAAAAAAATGGAAGGAGGTAACGCTATGGATTTGCGGGGGTTTATATCTCTGTGCGAGAAAGAAGGACAGTTAGCAAGAATTAAGGCTGAAGTTGACTGGGAACTGGAAATATCACATATCTGTAAGATAGCTGAAGAAAAATCAGGCCCGGCACTTTTGTTTGAAAACGTAAAAGGGTATTCCAGCCCGGTTTTAACAGGAGCTTTTGCCACTACCCAGAGACTGGCAATGATTCTTGGAAAAGACCCAAAGCTTTCACTTGTTGAGCTGACGAAAGAATGGGTAAATCTTTCTGTTAAGGAAGTAATTCCGGCGAAAGAAACAACAGATGGCCCAATTTTTGAGAATATTGTTGATGGTGACAAAGTAGATACCTTTGCCTTTCCTTCTCCGAAGTTTTACGAACTTGACGGTGGACGTTATTTCGGTACAGCAGTATTCATGGTAATTCAGGATCCTGAAAACGGCAAAGTAAATCTTGGCACCTACCGTATGGGTATCCTCGATGACAAAACAGTCGGCGTGCAGATCCTCAAAGGTAAAACTGCAGACCGGATTATGAAGAAATATGCAAAACAGGGCAAGAAGATGCCCGCATGCGCTATTATCGGCGGCGATCCTCTGCATATTTTTGCAAGTGCTGCTACAGTTTCCGGGGCAAAAAGCGGCTATGACGTAGTAAGTTCATTGCGTGGGGAGCCGGTAGAAACAGTGAAAAGCCAACTTTTTGGGCTTCCGATTCCTGCGGCAGCAGAAATCGTTCTTGAAGGAGAGATTGACCCAACTAAACTGAGAAACGAGGGACCTTTTGGTGAGTACACCGGTTACTATACAGAAGAACTCATTAAACCCATTCCAAAACCTGCTCTGGATGTTAAACGGGTATATTATAGAAACAATCCGATACTCTGGGAAACAAGCGTTGGAAGACCGGTAGGTGACCAGCATATGCTCTATGCATTTGCGAGAAACGCAAGCTTATGGATGGATTTGGACAAGATGCAGATCCCTGGCATAAAGTCGGTATATACGTTGCCGGAAGGTTCAGGACGCTTCATTGTTGTTGTTTCGGTACAGCAGATGTATCCGGGACATTCGGACCAGGTGGCAGCGGCGGTTATTGCAAGTAATACAGGTACATACGGGATCAAGATGATCATCATCGTGGATGATGATATAGAAGCAGACGATCTTCCAAGGGTCTGGTGGGCGCTTGGTACCCGCTACAATCCGGCCAGAGGTACACAGATAATAAACAGAGGCAGGTCAACTCCTCTTGATCCGGCCCTTGCAGAGGATGATAACAAATTTCTCACATCGCGGATCATCCTGGATGCAACCATACCTTACGATTGGAAAATCAAACCCACTGAGATCAAGCTTACAGAAAGCATGATGGATAAAGTAAAAGCCAGATGGAATGAGTACGGTATAAATATTTAGTGAGTGTTATGAACAAGGGCCGATAACCTGCATGTGAAAAACATGCAGGCGCAGACCCTTTTCTTAAATTTCTCTCTTGGCATAAAAGTGGCAAATAGGAATTTGGATGTATAAAACCCAGAATTAATTATTGTAGTGAATTTGTGAACAAGAGTGGGGTGACACACGAAGAAGTATGTGCCGACTTGAGTAATATAAACCCCAGTACATAGACTACATTAAGGAGGTAAAATGGCATTCGAAAAAGATTTGAACAATGCAAAGGAAAAGGCTAAAAAAATTAAGCTTTTTTGCCATGATATTCATGGCGTATTAACTGCGAACAACATTTTTTGTGATATTGAAGGAAACAGGCGTTACGGTTTCTGGCATATGGACGGGTTCGGGGATCTTTCCTTTACCGCAAATGGAATAGGCGTTGCTTTTCTCGATACAACATCCATAGATGGAGAAGGTCTGTTCAGAGCAAAAGAACTGAAACTCGATAAGTTCTATTATAGCGTAACAGACAAGTGGGCAAAGATTGAGGAACTGAAAAAAGAAATGGGTATAACAGATGAAGAAATAGGCTATCTGGGTTGTGAACTTACGGACATTGCCCCTATGAAAAAGGTCGGTTTTCCCATAGCAACAGCAGATGCCATTGACGAAGTAAAGGCTCTTGCCTGTTATATTACCAAGGCTGCCGGCGGAAGAGGCGCTATGAGGGAAATATGCGAATTTGTCTTGAGAGCCATGGACAAATGGGATGCATGGGTAGAGAAAGTAACCAAAATGGGTTACAAATAGAGGAGGTGATGCGATGAATAAAGCAGAGGCGATGGAAAAAGCAAAAAAGGTGAAATATGTCATTCTTGATATTCATGGGATAATGACAGACAATACCCTTTACTATACACAGGAAGGGACAAAATCTGAACTTTTTTCTCTTCATGACAAACTCGGAATTAAGCTTCTTACCGAAGCAGGCATCCCCGTTGCTCTTCTTACAACAAAGATATCACGCGCAGATGAGCAGATGGGGGCTATCTATGGAATTCCTCCTGAAAGACTCTGGGGACAGGGTGCAAAAATGGGAAGGGTTGATCAGTTTGAGCAGGAAACAGGCATAAAAGATGAGGAAATTTGCTATGCCGGAGATGAGATGATAGACCTTGCAGTTATGAAACGGGTAGGGTTTTCAGTAGCTCCTTCCGATGCTTCACATGAAGCCACATCGATTGCCGACTTAGTTACTTCTAAAGGCGGCGGTAAGGGTGTTGTAAGGGAAGCGGCACAGTTTATCCTTGAGGCACAAGGCAAGTGGGAACAGATCGTAGAGAAGTTTAAATAATTTTGACGGAGGAACACATGGCTTACAAGTATTATAAAGACAACAGGTCATTTATAGAAGCATGCGTGAAAACAGGCGATGCAATTGTAGTAAACGAAAAGGTGGACTGGGATCTGGAGATGGGTGCAATTGTCCGGAGAACATGTGAGAAAAAGGGCCCAGCTGTCTTTTTTAAAAACATTAAAGATTATCCGGGTTTTGAATGCGTTGGCGCGCCTATCGCTACATACAGAAGGCTTGCAATTGCATTCGGTCTTGATCCGGCGACACCGATTCCTGAGATTTCCAAAGAGTATTTAAAGAGGACCACTGTCCAGGGAAAGGCAAAACCCGCGAAGATTATCAAGAATGCACCCTGCCAGGAGATTGTTCTCGAAGGCGACGACGCCAACATATTGAATCTCCCTGCACCTATGGTCCATGACGGTGACGGCGGAAGATACATAGGAACATGGCAATTTGTAGTAGCAAAGGATTTTGATACTCCTGCCATCAACTGGGGTATGTACCGTCAGATGGCCTTTGATGAAAAGACAATGGTAGGACCGGTGCTTCCATTCTCGGATATGGGCAAAATGTTCCACAATAAATTTGCACCCAGAAATATACCAATGCCTTTTGCCGTAGTTGTTAACCCGGATCCTTTGTCGGCAATTGCAAGCTGTGCACCAGCACAGATTCCTGAAGACGAGTTTACAAGTCTCCTCATGGGAGAACCTGTAGAAGTAACAAAGTGCGTTACCAGTGATCTTTATGTTCCGGCACATGCGGAAATCATCATCGAGGGCGTGCTTGTACCGAATGTTAATATTGATGAAGCGCCATTCGGTGAGTACACAGGCTACAGAACCAGCCCGCGTGAACCGAGAACTGTCTACCGGGTTAAGACAATAACTATGAGAAAAAAACCTATTATGGCTATGTCCAATATGGGAATACCGACAGATGAGGGTCAGCTTTTAAGATCGTTCTCTCTTGGCCTGGAAATGGATAAAATGCTGCGTGAACAGGGAATCCCTATTACCGGTGTATACATGCTTCCGGAATCAACACATCACCTTGTTGTTGTGGGTGTTAAGCCTGCTTATGCAAATATTGCTACTCAGATCGGTCAGCTTTGCTTCGGCAGCAAGTTGGGTCCGTGGTTCCATATGCTTGTAGTTGTTGACGATAAAACAAATATCTATGACAAGGATGAATTGATTCATGCGCTCAGCACTAAATGCCACCCGGTTAACGGCATAAGGGTAGAGAAATTTGGTGTAGGCACTCCGCTGAACCCATACGCAACACCGGCAGAAAGACGTCTCGGCACTGCCGGTAAGGTTATCTTTGACTGCACCTTCCCTCTTGATTGGTCAGCTTCAGATGTACCCATAAAAGTATCGTTCGACAACGTGTATCCGAAAGAAATTCAGGATAAAGTTCTTTCAAAATGGAAAAAATATGGATTTAAAGAATAGGAGGATATGATGGCAATATGGGATACGTATATAAACATAGACTTTAAAGACATGCCGGAAGAGCAGGAACGCGTTGCAATAATAAGGGATTTGACGCCTGGAAAATATAAATACAGGTCAACATTTGCAGAGGTCAAAATATCAAAAGATGCAGCGAAATATCCTGACCAGCTCTGGATAAGGCTCGGCAGAGGACAGCTTGTCCCGACGCCCTGCTCAATTAAGATAATTAAATTTACGAGCGTGATACCCAAGGGGCTGTAAGGTTGATAAATTCCCTGAGGGATTATATTCAAGCAATGCAAGACAACGGCCGGGTCCTTGAGATAAAGGACCCGGTTTCAAAAGAAGACATACCTGAGCTGATAGAGAAACTCGCTGACAGGAAAAAGGTATTGCTCTTTGAGCATGTGGAAGGATACAACTGCAGACTTGTCGCAAACTGTGTACCGTCAATAGATGTATTCAAAATCCTTTTAGGCGGTGCTGCTAATCCCGGCGAGGCATTTCTTGAAGGAGTAAAGAGAAGTTATGAGAAGGTGCCTGTAAAGCCAGGGAAACTAAACACTATAGATGTTAGCAGCAGAGACCTCATTGATTTACTTCCTATTCTGAAACATTATCAGGGAGATTCTGCACCTTTTATCACAACGAGCGTTATATCTTCAATTGATCCTGATTCCGGGTTTATAGGACGTGGAGTACACCGCATGGAGTACCGTGGAAAAAACCTGCTTGGAGCTACCCTGCTTAACCCGCCTCTTGGAGATATCTACCGAAAATATAAGGAACGGCATTTAAAAATGCCTGTTACAATATCGATTGGTGTTGACCCTCTTTTCTTCATTGCCATGGCATTGAAGGCGCCCTGGGGAGCCGATAAACTGCAGATTGCCGGAGGACTTAAGGGCAGAGGCATCGAAGTAATCCCGTCTTTCGATTCATCGATTGATGTACCGGCACAGAGTGAGATTTATCTGGAAGGTTTTGTAAACCCGGATAAATGTATGCAGGATGGCCCCTTAGGTGAAATAAGCGGTTATTACATGGCCTTGAAAGAAACACCTACTGTAGAAGTACAGAGGATGACATACAAAGATTTGCCTATATACCATGCGCTGCTGCCAACCAGTCCTGAAGCTGACTTATATCTTGTCTTTGTGAGCAGTGCACATATTGAAGAAAACGCTAAAAGACTTTTCCCTTTTATATCGAGAATTACCTTTGTCCAGAAGACATTCGGATCATCCGTTGTAGTGAATGTGGGAAATGTAGAAAGATATAAGATACGCAGCTTGATCATGTTTCTGCTTTCCTTTCCGATGGTTAAAAAGGCGGTAATTGTAGATGATGATGTAAACCCGGAAGATTTAAGAGATGTAGAATGGGCAGTAATTACGAGATGTTCCCCAAGCGAGGATTTTATCATTGTTGACGGTCTTCAGGGGCAACCCATCGATCCTCAGTCTGAGGGTGGCAACGGTGTTGGAAAAATAGGCATCAATGCCACGGTTCAGGGGAAATTGATAAAAGAACGGGCACATGTAGTAAAGGGAGACAGCGAAAGGGTTAAGAAGATTATAGATCTCACCGCGGGGTAATACAATGAGTAAAATTATTGTCGGGATATCAGGGGCAACCGGTGTAGTATATGGGATAAAGATGCTAAAAGCCCTCCGTGAGGCAGGGGTTGAAACGCACCTTGTGATTACAGAATCTGCAGTAAAAAATCTGGAAATTGAGACGGAATACAGTGTACAATCCTTGGAATTATTAGCCGATGTAATATATGATGTTAATGATATCGGAGCAGCTATTGCAAGCGGTTCCTTTAAAGTGGACGGTATGATTGTTGCCCCCTGCACAATAAAGACATTATCTGCAATTGCAAATTCTTTTAACTACAATCTCCTTATCAGAGCGGCAGATGTAACACTTAAAGAACGGAGAAAACTTTTACTTCTTGTAAGAGAAACACCATTACATGAGGGGCATCTTGAGTTGATGATGAAGGTGACTCGACTGGGTGGTATTATTATGCCCCCTGTTCCAGCTTTTTATCATATGCCAAAAACCATTGATGATATAATAAATCAAACTGTCGGGAAGGCGCTTGATATATTTTCTATAGACGCAAAACTTTTCAGGAGATGGGGGAGCCAGGAGGATACAGGGACATAAGAGTCCTGAAAAAATGAAAATAAAGGGTAAAGTAGTCAAAGGTATAGGCGAATCCAAGGGATTTCTTTCTATCGACTGGGTAGACCAGCAGTTAAAGGAAAAACTCAAATTTCAACCTTTTTATGGCACCTTGAATATAACCATTGATGATGCGCATGTGCAGGGAATGCTGAAAGAAAAGGCTGCAGACAGGCTTGTTCACCAGACAGAAGGTTTTTGTGATGCAGTCCTTATAAAAGGCTTAATAAACGACAAATATGAATGTGGAGTTGTCATTCCACTTGTTAAAAACTATGATGAAAGACTCCTCGAAGTTGTTGCGTCAGTTCATCTGAAACAGGCACTCCATGTCGAGGATGGCGATGAAGTATATCTGGATTTGTATATAGAAGGTGTTCCAGAATAACATCTGAACGTTTTTTATCTCGTTTACACTGCTCTTCTTGCAGCAGGATTTTTTAGTTACTGAGTGTCCTCAAACTGTAGTCTATCCAATGTCTCAAAATATGCTTCAATTCTTGTCCTGATCTGAGTTTCCGAATAGAACCTCTGGTCACCCATGTCGCTCTCGAATACAAGTGCAGGTATACCGGTTCTTTTGGTAAGGATTTCTTTCAGTGTGGGTACGGCAAAGGAAACGGCCTTGCAGCTTCTGTTCATAAACATGATCATGCCGTTCATAGAATATTTTTTGAAGAGCTCTGCTGCCATGTCTGCCCTGTCCTCGATAGTTGAATTGGAGAACCGTGATACGTAATTCTCGGCAAGGGTAACGAGCGGGTCTTTGTCAAGATTGAATTCAAAGCTCCATGCGTGAACATAGAGAGATGTAAGAATAACACCGCCGTATGAGCCAAGGAGCTTTGCATGGTCACTGAATTTGAACCATACAGGTAGGTTTTCCCAATACAGGCGGTACTTTTCCTTTTCCTTCGGGAGTACGCCAATCCCCTGATCAACTTTTGCTTGAATCTCATCACAGAGCGTCTGATAGTAATCAACACATTCCTGGGTGCCTCTCCGGTATACAGCAATAGCCATACCTATGAGGGCGTCAAAGATACTGATGGGGGAGGGTTTGTACTGAGCCATATCAAGGAACTTTCTATATAGTATGCTTGACTCGGCAGAAAGCTTCATTACCTCTTTCAGTCTGTCGTAATCGAATTTCCTTTTTGTCACCTCTTCGAGAAAACCAATCAGTTCCTTAAGCTGGAGTACGCAGTATTTTACGATTTCTTCCCGTGTCTTTTTGTCCATCACGTATTCCGGGGTATCAAAGACAAATACGGGCAGGTTGCCTTTTCTTGCAAGCACCTGGAACCATTTTGTAAGCGTAAAGCACTGGGCATTACATGCAAGGAAAAGATCCGGTTCAGGAATACCTTTGGTGACTGTTATCCCTGTTTTTCTGTATGCCAGATCACTTCTTGCGTAAGCACATAAATGGCTTGTATAGCCCATACCCTCAACTACCGAACAAAGCTCAGCGCCTTTTTTTGCTGTGAGGTTTGCCACTGCGTGATTCTCCGGGTAGATAGGGATAATATCGTGGGCAACAAAAAGTTCAACAGGTGATATTGCTGTTGAGTAACCGATAAGCTTACCATTTTCATGGGCATGGAATGCCTCGTCCATATATTCGTCGGTAATCTTCTTTGACATCTGTTTGGATGTTAATTTTTCGCTCATAAAGATCCTCCTTTCAAGGATTCGAAGAATGCCTGAAGTCTTGTCCTGACATGTGAAAGAGACAGTGTCTGATATTCCGTATCTAATGTGTGCATCAATATACCTTCATCCCTTATCATTCGCTTGAGGTCAGGTAGATCGTATTCCTGAGACTCGCAAAACTCAATATGGACATATATAATCGCTTTTGCCTTTGTCTCTTTGTAAAGTGTTTTTACTTCTTCAAAATTCTTGTAAACATTATCGTGTATGGGCGAAAAGAACCCTCTTCTGAAGTGTCTTTCCGTGAGGGCATCAACAGGATTTCCGTTAGTTGGGACAATACCCTGTATGTAACGTGTTCCTACAAGTAATGTATCACCGACTATATTGAGTTTGGACTCATCGAAGAGGTCGTATATCTCCGGAGGATCACATGTAATGCCTACGAGTATTACATTGGTATATTCGTCGTTTTGTTCGTAACGTAAACTTTCTTTGATCTTTTTTAAGCTTTGGTTTAATTCAGCCTTGTCAACCTGCTGCGATAGTTTCATTAAAGCGAAGAGTTCTTTATTGGTTAAGGATGAAGGATTTTTCTTTTTGATTTCATATATTTCTTTTAGAAGGTTTTTGTTTTCATTGTGTACTTCAATCGCTTCCCACAGGTCTTTATCTGCAATCTTTCTCCCTGACCAGTCTGAAAGAGATGAGATAACCCTTGTAATCTCCTCCTTTACCCAGTAACGCGCACTTGGTCTATCAGCTTGACGAGGTGCAAGATAACTTTCTACATACTTGTCCGGAAAGTTTATTCTCCAGATATCGGATAGGTGTTGGGTGGTATCACAGACCTGTGGTAGAACGAAACCATCAAAAAGGTCACCTTCATAACTCAATACAAGCTCAAGATTGCTTCTTGCTAAGGAACATGCATTATCAGGCAAGTGGCTTGGGGCTTTTTTCAGTGGTTTATTTGTACCCATAATTGTAACAGGTAAAAAACCGAATGCATATATCACCTCTTCAGGGACATCGGCAAAGGTGCTGCCAACTACCTTTTTCCCCTTATCTTTTATCCATTTTCGTATAGATGGATAAGGATCCTTTGCATATTCCACAGCCTCTCTTATGGTCAAGTTGTCCCACATAAACCCTCCAACTGGATACAAAAATTTCACACATTATAAGAAATCCCTTTTCTTGTTGTCAAGGAATGAAATAAAAGAAGGCCGTTTCACTTTGCAAAAAACGGCCGGAGTATTGTGAGATGAACCTAAAAGCGTTTCCGGCTCATGATCTTGTTTTTTCTGATTTTAGCCTATCTTATTAACAAATATCATTGAATTGCCGGCATGGCTTATTGCACAACCTGTCCAAAGGCAGTCTAATGTCTCCTTTTATATGCTATAGCGTATATAGTATTATGTTTTCGGGAACAGATAGAAATTTGACTTAACATAATAATATGAATAAAGTTTCGTTACAAATAAAGGATTACTAAAATTAAAAATTGATAACATAGGGGGGTGACAAGATACTAAAGATATACTTAGCAGGGTAACAGCAAGTTAGTATGTTGCTGAAAAAGGCTTTCAATTTTTTTATTATTATTTCCTTGTCACAGGCGATAATATTTGATAAATGTATGATTATGGACACAAGCTATATTGAAAACTTTGAAAAACTGACTAAAAAAGCCTTAAAAGAGGAAGATATTGATAAATTTATCGATTTACTTATGCAAAGAGATGCGTATTCAGAATATATAATGGATCATAACATAGCGATAATTGCAGAAGAAGCTCAAAATTATTTGTTGCAGGAGGAAAAAGTTATTCAAAGATTAGAAGATGAGCGCAAAAAGTTATTAACTGATATGGATGAACTTTCAAAAAGCAAAGCTGTAATGAGAACCTATTCACCTAAATTTCCATTCCCGCCACTGCCTGTTTTTTTTGAAAAAAAAGGCTGATCTTCTTAAGTTTTAAATAGCGTATCCGATAACGTTAAAAGAGAGTGTTATGACGATATCAGATTACCAGATAAGCAGTGTTATAAAAACTTACATGAAAAACATGAAGGTTAAAGCAAAATGTGTTGAAAAAGAACCTGTAAACGGAGGCATGGTACATGAAGACAATGTCATGATATCCGAAGAGGGTGTAAAAAAAATGTTATTTGACAGAATAGGTGAGCAGATGACCGAAAGATTAAAAAGATATGAGTAAAAAATATGATGTATTCAGAATACTTGTTGTAGATGACAATAATGATCTCAGATCAATTATAAAAGAGTACTTAAGTGATAAAGGTGATCTTGTTGATGGAGCTTGTGATGGCAAAGATGCTCTTCATAAGCATATGGAAAATAACTATGATCTTATTATTACAGATTTAAATATGCCTGAAATGACTGGTATTGATCTGATGAAGAAGATAAGAAAAAATAATAATATAACGGAATTTATTATTATTACTGCATATGCTTCTCTGGATACAGCAGTAGAGGCAATTAAAATAGGAGCTTTTGATTATATTGTTAAGCCTTTTAGGATGGAAGAATTGAAAGTTATTGTTAAAAATGCGAAAGATAAAATATTTCTTGTAAAAACTAATATAGAATTATTTAAGAAGTTAAAGAAATTTTACGATGAAATTGAAAGATACAGGCAACATGGTAAATCGGATTCAAATGTTGAAACACCTGAATCCGGAAAAGATACCGAAAGGATTGTTGATGAGATTAAGAATTTGGAGAAACTTGTAAAAGGGCGTTTAATGATCGAGTAATTGCAAAAATAAAAAAAGAAGGTTTCTTATGATCGAAGGTTCTAAAATATTAGTTGTTGATGATAATGTTGATATCATAGATGCCCTGTCTGATTTCTTAACGCTAAACGGTTGTAGCGTTTTTACTGCTCCTACTGGTAAAAAGGCCATAGAGCTTCTTAATAAAAATGATATTGAAGTCGTTATACTTGATGTGAAACTGCCAGACGTCAACGGCGTTTCTCTTTTAGATACTATTAAGATAAACAATCCAACTGTTGCTGTGGTAATGGCAACAGGCTACTATAATCCTAATTATGTTGTAGAAGCAATGAAAAAGGGTGCCTCTGATTTTCTTATCAAGCCCTTTGAATTTGATAAACTGGTGCTTGTTCTTATTAGGGCATTGAGAGAAAGATCGCTGTTAATTGAAAAAGAAAATATTTATCAAACCCTGGAGGATAAAAAGAAAATAGAGTTATTAAACAGGGAGCTGCAAAGGAAAATCAAAGAACTGACGACTATGTACCAGATATCGAATCAGTTTAACTCCCTGACAATTTTTAATGATGTATATGAAAAAATGCTCCATATTGTTTATGATGCTTTGGAGGTAAAATCGTGTGGGTACTATATTTTTGACGGCAAGAATAAGGAATTAATTCTTTATAAGGAAAAAACAAAAAATGGTGGCAATGTACTTGAAAGCAGAATCCCGGTATCAGAGGATTTTCTTGAACACCTTCGCTCTCAAAAAAAATATTTAGCGAAAAACGATGAGTTATATCTACCAATTAGCATAAAAGGGGAGTGCATAGGCTTCATCATGGTGGACAGCAAAAGAAACGGTTTAAGAAAGGATGACCATCTGCTGGATAGTGATCTATTCTTTTTGAAGCTTATTGCAGAGAAAGCTTCCACTCAAATTGAAAATAGGATGTTATACGAAAGCCTTTTTGAAAATGTTTTCCAAACTCTTACATCACTTATTGCTGCTATTAACAAAAGAGATTTGTATACTAAAAACCACTGCCATAGAGTTACAGACATGAGTCTACGTTTAGCAGATAAAATGAATTTAGCTGATTATGAGAGGAATGTGATAAAATTTGTAGGACCTGTTCATGATCTCGGTAAGATTGGTATATCCGATTCGATATTGCTTAAACCTGGCAAACTTTCAGACGAAGAGTATTATATGATGAAATCTCATTCGGTCTTTGGTGAAGAGATCCTGAGCAGATTTGATATCCTTTCTAATGAGGCAAAGATAATAAGAAGTCATCATGAAAGGTATGATGGGAAGGGCTATCCTGATTCATTATCCAAAGATGAGATACCGGTATGTTCGCGTGTAATTGCTGTATGCGATACTTATGACGCTATGACCACAAACAGGCCTTACCGTAATGCTCTTGAAAAAGGACACGCATTAAATGAAATCGAGCGATGTAAGGGCAGCCAATTTGATCCTGATATTGCCGATTATTTCATTGAAATGGTAAGAGATGATACAAGTGGAAAAGGCTGAAAATAGAGAATATTTCAGAGTTGAAGTCAGACTCCCCATAGAATTCAGAAAAATTAGTCATGATGAATATTTAAATATTGAAAGTACGATCAAGTATGGTTCCGTTAAGATTATAGATAATGCAAAGGAGATGCATTTTCTAAAGGAAATTGTTTCTAAAGATGAGCAAGACAAGGAGCAGATACTTGCATATATAAAAATAATAGACAAAAAAATAGATATGATTCTTGACCTTTTGTACAAATCAAAAAATGATAGTTTGTATCTGAGCAGATATATAAATGTTAATATAAGTGGTGCGGGTATCAGGTTTACAACAGATGTTAATCTGCATGATGCCGAGCATGTGGAATTGAAGATCACATTGCCTATCCCTCCTTACCCTAAAATTGTGTTGTTATGCGATGTTGTAAGAAGCGATGTTTGCGATATCGACGGAATTGACAATTGGGAGACTGCCTTAGCTTTCAAAACTATAAACGAAGACGATAGAGATCTTCTAATAAATTTCATATTTACGAAAGAGAGGGAAGTTTTACGTTACAAAAAAGAGCAATCAGGTTAATGGTCTATGGATATTACAACAATTTTTGGACTTATTCTCGGTATCGGCGCAGTCCTTACCTCATTTTTAATGGAGGGGGGACATATCTCATCTTTAATACAGGCACCGGCAATGCTTCTGGTTATTTGTGGCACCTTTGGTGCTGCCACCATCACAACATCTTTTGGACAGTTAATGAGTTTGCCCAAACTGTTCAAAGTTATACTGTTTGAGAAAAAGCTAAACTCCCAGCAATTAATTGACTTTATCTATGATCTTGCACAGAAATCGAGAAAAAATGGTCTATTAAGCCTTGAAAAAGAGTTGCCAAATATTGATGATTCTTTTTTGAAAAAAGCAATCCAGCTTGCCATCGATGGTTTTGAGACAAATAAAATTCGTGAAATTCTTGAAATAGAGATGTTATATATTGAGGAAAGGCATAAAGTGGGTTCAACGTTTTTTCAAAAGCTGGGTGGTTTTTCCCCGACCCTCGGTATTATTGGAACGGTTCTGGGGTTGATCCATGCACTTGGCAATATGGAAAACAGTTCGAATATGGCTGCATCTATTGCGAGTGCTTTTATAGCTACTCTCTGGGGTGTTGCGCTGGCAAATCTTGTTTACCTGCCGATATCTGACAAGTTAAAGGTAAAACATCAGGATGAAGCTTTATATCTTGAAATAATAAGCGAGGGGGTCATATCGTTGGCTATGGGAGACAACCCGCGGGTCATCAGGATGAAACTTCTGTCTTTTCTTCTGCCGAATAACCGTAGTGGAGCAGATGAATTATGAGAAAGAAACATAATGAAGAACATGAAAATGCCGAGAGGTGGCTTCTCACTTATGCAGACCTCATAACTCTTTTACTTGCTTTCTTTATTATGATGTACACTTTTTCAAAGCAGGATGCACAGAAATATCAGGAGGTGTCTATGCATCTTAAGGCTATTTTTGCCGGCGGGACAGGGATTGCGCAGAAAGGGAGTGTTTCCGGTACTGCCCAGTTGGACACAATATCTAACAAAAGCGCATCCAGCAATGAGATAAAAAAACAGATTGAACAGGAAATTGATTCTATGGCAAAAGCAAATGGTTTGAAGGATAATTACACTGTTTTTTCTGATGAGAGGGGTATTGTTATAAGAATAATGGACAAGGCTTTCTTTGATGAGGGCAAAGCTGATTTAAAGGATAGCGCAAAGAGGGCACTAGACAAAATTGTTCCTGTTATTAAACAAACAAATAACCATATCAGGATAGAAGGGCATACAGATAATGTACCTATTAAAACGAATGAGTTTAGATCCAACTGGGAACTTTCCGTTAGAAGAAGTACTGAGGTGGTAAGATATTTCATCGAAAGAGGAGGGGTCCCGCCCCAGAGGATCTCTGCTACGGGCTATGCCGAATACAGACCTTTAGTGGATAATGATACTGCTGCAAACAGGGCTTTAAACAGAAGAATAGAAATCATTGTAGCTAAAAGCCAAGATGAACATCAGGGTAACAAAGTACTATCTCAGTGAATGTGTTTTAATTGTTTTTCAATTACGGTTCTGGAAGTACAGCGGTGTTTTTCTGATATTCTTTCAATACCCGCCTGGTAAATGGAGTATCAGGTTCATTTTCTTTGTTTAATCTCACACGAGCCTTTTTTTGACCAACGTTGTATGCATGAAGCACGGCATGAATATTCTCAAAGTCTTCCATAAGTTTTGAGATATGATAGGTGCCAAGTCTTATGTTGTTGTCAGGTTGATGCAAGTCTTTTTTGCTTTTAAATTCTAAACCGGTATTCTTTGAAATAAATTTTGCGAGAGATGGTTTTATCTGCATCAATCCCCATGATCCGTCACGCGATGTTGCGTTATGTCTGAAGTTGCTCTCTACTTTTATCAATGCAAGTACAAGCCGGTAATCCAAATCGTATAATCTTGATTCTTCATACACGGTGGTTGCCATACTCTCCAGTTTGCTATCGCTCAGTTTTACTTTCTTATCTTTTAGAAACTGTACAATCTCGCTAATAATCATCTCTTTTTTATCATCACTATTGCAAAAAGCTTTCGTAACAAATAAATTACTATAACTTATTGATATTATAATAAAAATTGATGTCAGTATTAATATAAAGCATTTACGAAATTTCATAAGTTTATATCTTAGAACAGTTTAGTATTCATTGTCAACCTCTATGTGCAATTTGTGAACTGACGTTATTACCAGGTTCATATTGTCCCATTCATTAGTTAAGCCATTAATTGGTTTGCCCAATTTGATAAAAGGGTCACCGTATTTGTGGTATTGTTATTTTCTGTGTTATGCATTATATTTTTTGTACTGTTATTCTAAGAGTTTTATATGAAGGAGTTTTATGGCAGAAAAAGTTGAGCTTCCAATTAACGGCATGAACTGTGCGGCATGTGCTGCCCGTATAGAAAGAGAATTGAACAAGCTTGAAAATATCAAAGAAGCCCACGTTAACTTTCCTCTGAAGAAAGCAGTTATAATACCAAAAAACGATATCGAACTAAAAGATATCATTTCCCTTATCCGTAATATCGGATACGATGTAGATATAGAGGGTGATGTAACAGTAAGAGCAAAGAAAGAAGAGGCAGAATTAAAAAGAGATTTCATATGGTCTGCATGTTTCGGTGCTGTGGTTATGACCTTTTCCATGTGGATGATCCTTCCTCATAGTAATTTTATCCTTCTCCTGCTGACACTGCCTGTACAGTTCTATTTCGGTATGAGGTTTCACAAGCCTGCCATTATGAATCTCAGACATTTTGCTGCCGATATGAATACCCTCATATCGATTGGGACCTCTGCTGCCTTTTTTTACAGTTCCTTTGTTACATTTTTTCCGCATATTATTTTATCTGCTGGTTTGAACCCGGATGTGTATTTTGATTCCAGTGCAACCATTATTACATTGATATTGTTTGGAAGATTCCTTGAATCGAAGGCAAAGACAAGGACATATACGGCTATAAAAATGCTATATGAGCTGACGCCAAAGGAATGCGCTTTAATAAAAGACGGTAGAGAAACAAGAGTGCCTACAGATATCATTGAAGTAGGTGATATGGTACTGATAAGACCAGGTGAAAAGGTGCCTGTAGATGGAGATGTTGCGGAAGGTAATACGTATATTGATGAATCCATGATTACCGGCGAAAGCATACCTATACATAAAAATATAGGTGATGAGGTGATTGGGGGAACAATAAACGGTAAGGGCTCAATAATCGTAAAAGTAGTAAGAATAGGAAAAGATACTGTTTTATCAAAGGTTATCCGTCTTGTAGAAGAGGCCCAGTTCACAAAAGCCCCTGTCCAAAGACTTGCGGATAAAGTGGCAGGCATATTTGTCCCTATTGTGATACTTATCAGTATAGGGGCGCTGTTTGTATGGTATATCTTCGGGCCTGAACCTAAGTTGACAAACGCCCTTTTATCCTTTGTAAGTGTTCTGATTATTGCATGTCCATGTGCCCTTGGTCTTGCAACACCAACAGCAATTATGGTTTCATCGGGTGTAGGTGCAAATAATGGTATCCTGATTAAAAGTGCTGAAGCCCTTGAGCTTACCAACAAGGCTAAATATGTACTTTTTGATAAGACAGGGACATTGACTCAAGGTATTATCGTACTTTCCGAGGTATTACCGTTCAACGATTTTTCTGAAGCGCAAATGCTCAGTGTTGCATACAATCTTGAGAAACAGTCCGAACACCCTTTTTCTGAAGCGTTGAGGAAAAAGGCTGAAGAGTTGAATCTTGATGTAGAAAAAGTTGATAATTTCCAAGCTATACCGGGCAAAGGTGTTATAGGAGAGATAAACAGCACAAAATATTTTATCGGTAATGTTGCCCTTTATGAAGAAACAGGTAAAACCCTTTATGATGCTGCAAGACAGGTATATCATGAAAAAGAGAAAAAAGGGACATCGCCTGTTCTGATCTGGAATAATGATAGCTTTATGGGTATTATTACATTCAGTGATAAGGTAAGAGATGAATCGAAGGCAGTTATCAGTGAGTTAAGTAAAGCCGGTATAGAGTCAGTTATGATCACGGGTGACAGTATGGAAGGGGCAAGAGCAATAAGTGAAAAGGTAGGTATTGAAAAATATTTTTACAGGGTATTGCCGGATGAAAAGACCAATATAGTGGAAGAGTATAAGAAGAAGGGCATAACCGTTATGGTCGGTGATGGTATAAACGATGCCCCTTCTTTAGCTACTGCCGATGTAGGCGTAGCAATGGGGAAGGGAACAGATATCGCTATAGAGTCGGCCGATGTTGTTTTAATGAAGGGACAGCTTTCAAGGCTTGTAAGTCTTATTAAACTCTCAAAGAAAACCCTCTTGATCATAAAAGAAAATCTGTTCTGGGCTTTCATATACAATATTATTGGAATCCCTATAGCTTTCGGCGCACTCTATCCCTTTTTCGGGATACGCTTTAAGCCTATGTATGGAGCAATTGCAATGATGATAAGCTCTGTTTCTGTTGTAAGCAATTCATTAAGATTAAAAATGTTCAAGGATTGACAAAAAGATATTAAGGGTTTAATAAGTATAAATATTTGTTATTGACAAGGAGTTACTTCTACCCGGGCAGACTGCTTGCCCGTAACTGAAAACAAAGAAAGGAGATAACTATGAGTAATGCAAAACCAGTAAGTGATAGTGAATTTGCAGGTGTGGTCCTTGAATCTACTATGCCGGTTCTTGTAGATTTCTGGGCAACATGGTGCGGACCATGCCAGACAATGGGACCAATACTAGATACAATTGCAGGAGAATATGAGGGGAAGATAAAGGTTCTTAAGATTAATGTAGATGAAAATCCTGCTACTCCTGCAAAATATGGAATCAGAGGAATACCTACGTTGATTCTTTTCAATAAAGGTGAAATCGTTGACAGGATTATCGGTGCACAGCCAAAAGGGAGTGTTGATAGCCTGATTAAAAAGGTTTTAGGTTGATCTGTGGATATCAAAAAGAAAGAGGTGTATTTCAAAAAAGTCAGCGAAGAACCGCTTGCTAAATTGCTTGATATAAAACTGAAGGATGTGGAAGATGGTTATGCCCTATGCGAGATGGAATATACGGAAAAAATGGACAATATCTATGGGAATGCACATGGAGGAGCCCTGTTTTCATTGATAGATGAAGCATTTGAGATATCGTCAAACAGCCACGAGAATATTGCTGTAGCTTTGAATATGAATGTTACATACATGAAGCCACCGAAGAAAAATACCATTATAACGGCTGAATCCAGGGAGATAAATAGAACAAGAAGAACAGCAACATATAATATTACCGTAAAGGATAACGACAGCCTGATTGCCGTATGTCAGGCGTTGGTATATGTGAAGGACCAGGAAATACCTTTCATCAATTAGTTTTTTTGCGGTTAAATCAAAGACCGGTCGACGCCCAATCCTTTCTTAAAGCATATCAAAGGAGCATAGTTATTTAGGTGTTACGGTGATATGTGCCTTTTTCTCTTTTTCGCCTTCGACAACAACCCGGTCCTCATCAACGTAGTAAGTTACAATTTCACCTGTCAGTTTGTCCAGACCGGAATAGACAATTACATTGCCCTTTAATATGATTTCGGCTTTTGTATTATTAAATTCTGCTTCATTGCATGTTGCTGTACGCTCTTTCTTTACAATTTTAACATTTCCCTTTGCATAGGCTTTTTCAATTTCATTTGTAACTTCATTCATATGAGCTTCAATAATATCGGAGAAGATAAAAAGATCTTCCTGTCTTGCAATAACACTTCCCTTAAAAATTACATATTTCTCTTTATCAAAACCTTCCATGGTGTCGGAAACTATATCAATTGGTTTAGTCTCATCAAAAAATGCGAGTTTTCCCTCTTGTTCTTCTGCTTTTGTTTTTATTGGCTGAGGCTCTAATTCAATCTCTTTTTTTTTGGTTCCCTCAATGGGTAGTGCTTTGTCAGCCTTTGCTAATTGGAGACTCCTTCTTTCTCTTGCAGCTGCTTTTGCGAACAAGCTTTTCGGGTATTCTTTTTTAAGGATATCAGAGTAAAAATCACCTTTTTGGAAATTCCCAATCGCTCTATATGACATACTTAGATAATAGAGTGCCTTGTCTATGCCCTTAGCGTAAGAAAATTTTTTCAGGAAATATTCAAGCCTCAAAATGGATGCGTTATACTGGTCTGTTCTATAATAGAACTCACCGACATACAACTCACGGTCAGCAAGTTTCTGACTCAGTATTTTTAATTTTAGATCAGTATCTTTTGTGTAACTGCTTGCAGGAAAACGGTTTTTTAAGTAAACGTATCTTTCAATTGCTTTTAAAGTATATGCCTGGTCTCTATCAAAAGAAAGGGACAGCTTTTCATAACACTCACCAAGCCTTGTAAGTACATAAGGGATATTTTCATCTTCAGGGTGGGTATTAAAGAAATCTTCATATACACCTGATGCGAGAATGTATTCTTTTTTCGCAAAGTATACATCTCCAAGCTTAACCGATGCTATAAAAGAAATCGGGTCAAAAGGAAAATTTTCCCTTATGTAAGAGAAATCGTCTATGGCTTTATCATATTTTTTCATTTTCAGATAATTGACGCCCTCTACGTAAATATCGCCAGGATTTTCAGATTTTTTAGGTGTTTTGGAAGCGCATGAAAATAATAATAGACATGCCACTACAAGGATTATAATTTTATGCATGCTTAATTATAACAGAAGAAATTTATTTGTGCTATCCTTAAGTGCAATGGAGTTAGAGAAAATAATGCAGAAAGGACTAAATTTTTTCAATATTCAGTATAATGAAAAAACAGTAAACAAACTATGCTCCTATGCTCTTGAACTTAAGAAATGGAATGAGCGCATGAACCTTACCGGCCTGAAAGAAATAAATCGTATTGTTAGCGAACTATTATATGATGCATTTTTTCTATATGGATATATGCAAGAAATGAAATCCATTCTTGATTTGGGTTCCGGTGCCGGAATTCTTGCAATTCCTATTGCGATATTGAATGAAAACTTTAAAATTATTTCAGTTGACAAAAGTCTGAAGAAGATCCAATTCCAAAGGCATATAAAAAGAACAATGCATTTAAAAAATTTTACAGCAGCATATGGCAGAGTAGAAGCGCTTGATTCTATGGAAGTAGATGCAATGCTTGTAAAAGGATTTGGCAGCATTGAGGCGATACTGGAAAGTGGAGGAAGACACATACGGACAGGAGGCTGTGCATTCATTCTAAAGGGTAAAGGTGAGGACCAGGTAATATATCGGGGTTTTGAATTGGATTATGTAATGCCTTATACCTTGCCGGTGAGTGACAGGGAATACCGGCTTTTTGTTTATAAAAAACAATGACCGTGACACCGGTGAACGGTTACCAAGTAGCCCCCCTCTGCCGGCAAAGCTGTCGGAGTTTCTCCCCCTCGCTCACTCATGTCAGCTAAATAAATTCATCTACCGCTTCAGCTTCAATTGAGTATTTGCTTATGCTTTTGTTTTGCCTGGTTAATTTTACATCAAACTCCCCTTTTTGACCTGCATCGAGTATGATTATATCGGAACATCTGCTGACCACATTTTCGTTGTTGTCAAAGAGGTTTATGTTAATTCTTATGAAAATTTCTTTTGTAGTGCAGTTTTTTATTCTGCCGATTACTTTTGCCCAAAATGGCAATAGGGTCTGTGCGCAACATCCCTGATTAGGAGAAAGAAGGAATATATTCCCAGTGATTTCTATCCCGTTGACCGTTATAATCTTTATAAGTTCCGGTGTTTTTGTTGAACAATCGTCTTTACAGACATTATCTTCCTTTTTGTCCATAACAATCTCTTTAATACTGAATGTTCCTGAGTATTTTGTCAATAACGTGAATGCTTTTTCTGATTATATGATAAACATGTATTTGTCGTTGCAGGCTCATGGGTTCCACATATCAGTTTATGAGGCTTTATTTATTAAAGATAAGCCATTGACATGAAAAACTGTTTTATATAAAGTATATCAGGCATGGTAAAAATAGGAATTCTTGCTGACACACACCTTGATAGAGCCACTGATGGCTTTAAATCGGCAATAAAAACAATTTTTTCGGATATAGACATAATAATTCACGCAGGCGATATGATAGGAATGGGAGTTTATGAATATCTCTGTAACTGGGATCTGAAGGCTGTCAGAGGGAATATGGATAACCATGACCTGAAGGCTATTCTTCCGGATAAAAGGGTAGAAGAAATTAATGGTAAGAAGATAGGCATTATCCACGGCAAAGGCCCTCCATATTTTGTTGATATGTTTGTTTCCACTGAGTTTCAAGATGTTGATGCCATTATTTTTGGTCATTCACATATACCGTTTCATGCAAAAAAGGGTAATATAGTTATGTTTAACCCGGGTTCTTTCAGAAAACCCTATACCCCTCCAGGCACAGCGGGTATTATGGAAATTAGTGATAATGAAATAGTGTTCAGACTTCTTAAATTAGATGATTTTTATGGATAAACAAGGTTAAAAAGATTAGGATGGTAAGAAAAATAATGAATTTTTACGATTAAAACTATGGATAATATCTACCTGTCATTCATCTGGCATATGCATCAACCGTATTATAAAAACCTGTACAATGGCGAATATCTGCTCCCCTGGGTTTTGCTTCACGGCACAAAAGACTACTATGATATGCCTTTTTTGCTAAAGGAATTTGAAGGTATACGACAGAATTTTAATTTTGTCCCATCACTATTGCTGCAGCTTATTGATTATGAAGATTTAAACGTAAAAGATACATATCTGGAGATATTCAAAAAGACACCTAAGGAACTTTCGGAAAATGAAAAAATATTTTTATTGGTGAATTTTTTTAATGCAAACTGGGACAATATGATAAGACCTTTTCCGAGGTATTATGAACTGTTACGGAAGAGGGGATTCTATTATCCCCAGGAGCATATTAAGGATATTTTAGGGTATTTTAACGATGAAGATTATCAGGATACACAGGTTTTGTTTTTTCTTTCCTGGATTGATCCGTTGTTTTATGAGCATTATGATGATTTGAAATATCTAAAATCTAAAGGCAAGGGATACGGCGAAGATGATAAGCGTATTTTAGAAAATGTTCAAAAAGATATATTAAAAGGCATTATCCCGTTGTGCAAAGAGCTTTCATTAAATGGCAACATAGAGCTATCCACATCGCCTTTTTATCATCCTATAATCCCGCTTTTAATCGATAACAGGATTGCACGGGATGCGATGCCTGAATGCAGCTTGCCTGAAAAACTCTTTGCCAGTCCGAAAGATGCATCAGCCCAGATCAGCAAGGCAAAAGATTTTTTTTATCATGTGTTTGAATTTAATTCAAAAGGGATGTGGCCTCCGGAAGGCTCTGTAAGTGTTGATGCCCTTCAATTGTACATGGAGCATGATGTGGAATGGGTTGCAACGGATGAGGAAATCCTTTACAGAAGTTTGAATCAGGAGGGCCGAAGAGACAATGAGGGTTTTCTTATAAACCCTGAAGTGTTATACAAGCCATACCGCTTTGAGAAATCAGGTAAAGAAATCAATATTATTTTCAGGGATAAATATTTATCCGATCTTATTTCCTTCCATTATTCCAAATCAGATCCCAAAGATGCAGCAACAGATTTAATAAGAAGGATAAAAAAAATAGGAGAATCTGTAAAAGACAAGATCCGGAAGCCTCTTGTGGCAATTGTTATGGATGGAGAAAATGCATGGGAAAGCTACAGAAACGATGGAAGAGATTTTTTTAATTATCTTTATGAGGGTATACTGAAGGAAAAAGATATTATTTGCCAGACAGTTTCTGAGATACTTAAAGATACAAAAGATGTCGGCACATTGTCACACTGTTTTGCAGGCTCATGGATCAGCAATAATTTTTCCATATGGATTGGTCATATAGAGGATAATACAAGTTGGACTTTGCTTTCCGAGACAAGAGATTTTTTGGAAGCGAAGGACCCGGATGGGCTGAATAAAAATGCATGGGAATCCCTTTATATTGCCGAAGGCAGTGATTGGAACTGGTGGTACGGCGACGAGCATTCATCTGATAGTGACGAAATATTCGATTTTCTCTTTCGTGAGAACCTCTCAAATATATATAGATTTTTGGGTGAGGAGCCTCCCGAAAAACTAAGCATCCCAGTAATACTCAAGGATAGGGAAGTAAAACCTACAATAGAACCTATGAACTTTATACATCCAAAAATAGATGGAGGGGTATCGAACTATTTTGAATGGATGGGATCAGGTTTTCTGGAAGGTAAGGGGCATGGGGCTGCAATGCATGATTCTGTTTTACTCATGAAGGGGTTCTATTTTGGATTTGATGAACACTCACTGTATATGAGAGTAGATATTGATAAATCGTTTATCCAGAATATTAATGATATTTCTTTTGAAATAACTGTTGCAGGAAAAAGTACATTTGAAATGGTTTACCATGTCAAAGGGAGAGTAATCGAAAGCCCTTTACCTATTAAAGCCGCCTTCTCTGCAATTCTGGAAATGGAAGTTGATTTTGAATCTCTTGGTGTTACTGCCGGTGACAAGATCAATATATGGTCTTCCTTGAAAATGAAAGAGATGCTGGTAGATAGAATTCCTGTAAGGGGCTATATCACAGCCAAGGTGCCTTCAAAGGATTTTGAGATGGAAATGTGGTATGTATAGCTTCCTTTACCGGGACACCCGTGAACGGGTACCCGGTCGCCCCCTCCACCGGCCAAGCCGTCAGAGCCTCCCCTTCTCGCACGCTGAGCGTCCTGAATAGATTCTTTGATATTACCGGGGCTAACTCGTCCTGTACTTGGATTGTTTGAAGGAATATGCGGTTATCTTCTTGATTCTCTTATTAAGTTTAAAAGCTTATCCATTTCATCCCGTATGACCTTTTCTGCTGCGTTATTTAGAATCATTTTTGTCTGTTCTTCTATGTATTGACAGATCACTGGTGTTATTCTATCTGCAATGCTCATCTTTATACTTTCTATTGAATCATAAATAATATTTCTCAACTCATCTTCAAGCGCGATTGTTCTTTCTTTCGTCAAAGTAGCTACTTGGATTTCATTATCTTCGACTTTATTTGCAATTTTTATTTCAGGAAGGATGTCTTCTTTATCTATCATTTGATGGACTCTAAAAAAATTAATAGGTTTTTCAATGACTCCATCTATATCATAATAACTGGAAAGATTTAATTCTATGCCCTCATCTTTCAAGAAAAAAAGTCGTACGTTCTGAAGCATATTTTTTTCTTTTAATTCTTTATAAACATCTGTACCATCTTTTTTTTCAAGCCTGGTATTAAGAATATATATTTCTGGCCGATATTCTTCTGATATTTTTTCTACTTCTTTCCCATTTGAAGTGAATATTATATCAAATTCATCGCTGGGAAAAACAACACGGAACGCATCCTTTAAGCTCATGTCCTTGTCTGCAATAAGTATTTTTTTCATTTAATGCCCCCACGATATATATGAGATGGTAATATGTTATGAAAAATAGTTTCTACTGAAATCAAATTCGTTAAGGATAGTGCGAGAAGAGTAATTGCAATTAATGCCGCTACAAGATAAGGGAGCGAAGGAAGTCTTTTATTTACTTTAGTCATATCTGCCAATGTAGAGATGCTCTCCTCTTTAAGCACCGTATTCACAATGCTTTCATCAACTGTCCTTTCGGATTTTGAATAGAGAAGAAGCAAACATCTGTCACAGATGACATTAATAAGCCTCGGATATCCTTTTGATGCAGAGTAAATAAGTTTGATTGCATCGTCTTTGAATTGCAAAAATCCCTTAGAACCTGCCTTTAGAAGTCTGTGGGTAATATAAAGATTAACCTCTCTCAAAGAAAGAGGTTTAAGTCTGTATATGACGGTTATTCTTTGAGATAAATACCTCATACGCGGTTCTTTTAATTTTTCTATCAATTCTTGTTGCCCTAAAAGGATTGTGTGAAGTATTTTTTCCTTTTCTGTTTCAAGATTTGAAAGAATTCTTATGAATTCAAGCATTTCATCTGAAAGTAATTGTGACTCATCAATAATAATTATGGTTTCTTTTCCCTCTCTGAATTCTTCAAGAAGGTACGACTGAAATGTATCAAACATCTCTTTTTTTGATAAATTATCATGAGAAATATTGAGTTCCTTTAAAATTTCATGCAAAAACTCCTTTTCATCCATTATCGGGTTTAAAATAAGAGCAGTATTATATATTGATTTATCAAGAGAATCTATGAATATACGGGATAAAACGGTTTTTCCTGTACCTACGTCGCCGTAAATTGAAGCAAATCCTTCTTTCTGGGACAGGAAAAACTTCAGATGGTCAACGGCTTCTCTGTGTGTGATGGACTCATAATAAAAATGCGGGTCAGGCGTCAGTCCAAAGGGTTTTTCATTAAGACCAAAGTATTCCAGATATGGGATGTCCATTTGTTTTTACTTTTACAGAATATTTGAATATTATGCAAGAAATATTTGATAATACTATCGTTATTTGTATAATTTTATGTATAATATTTTACAAATGCTTATATCCGTGATAATTCCAGCATATAATGAAATTAATACAATTTCCTATGTTTTAAAAAAAGTGGAAGAGACGCCCTATAATAAAGAAATTATTATAGTTGACGATGGCTCAAAAGACGGGACAAGGGAATACTTAAGTTCGCGATTCTCTGTTCATAGTTCACCATTAACCCCTTCTGCCACTCCAGCACCTGGTAAGGGTGAAGGAACTTTTTTAACTGATGTAAAGGTCATATTTCATGAAAAAAACATGGGTAAAGGCGCAGCTATCCGAAGTGGTATAAAAGCTGCCATGGGAGATATTATAATTATACAGGATGCGGACCTGGAGTATGATCCCAAAGATTACCCCACATTGTTTGAACCTATTATTGAGGGAAAGGCAGATGTTGTTTATGGATCGAGATTTTTGGGAGGAACCCATAGAGTATTTTATTTCTGGCACTATGTGGGCAATAAATTGATTACGCTTGCGTCTAACATGTTTACCGATCTAAATCTTACGGATATGGAGACATGTTATAAGGCTTTTAAGAGAGAGATGCTGGATGGGATACAGATAGAATCCAACAGGTTTGGTTTTGAACCTGAAATTACAGCAAAGATGGCAAAGAAAGTCTGCAGGATATACGAAGTGCCAATTTCTTATTACGGCAGAAGCTATGAAGAAGGAAAGAAAATTACCTGGAGAGATGGTGTAAAGGCTGTATTTACTATTATCAAATATAATCTTTTCAGGAAGTAAGTATGTTCCTGATTCAGCGCTTTTTGCGATCTGCAATTTCTGCCCCTTCCTGCCGGGAATGCATATCCCCGATAAAGTGGTTCAATTTTCAACCTAAAGCCAACGGTTTTACATTACTTGAAACAATTATTGTAATTATTATTATCGGTATTCTTGTTATAACCATAGGATACAGATTTTTTTCCACTTCCGAGACAAGCACTGTTGCAGGGGTGGATCAGGCAACGGCGGATATCCAATATGTTCAAACTCTTGCAATGGGCACCATGTCTTCTAAGAGCATTTCATTTACAAACGGTTCCGGCGGATATAATATGGCCGGCGAAGCCAGAACGCTTCCGGGAAATGCTACTGCAGGTATAACAATAATGTTTACTTTCAATTCCCTTGGAGAACCAACTAGTGGAGGAGACAGTATAGTATCGATAGGTTCAAAGCAAATAAAGGTTTGGGCAATTACAGGAAAAGTTGAGGAACTGCCTTGAAAAAAGACGGGTTTACAATGATTGAACTTATAATATTCATTGTTGTTGCAGGAATATTTGTGCCACTTGCCTTTATTGCATTTTCCGGAGCAATAAAAAGCGGGACTGCCCCGGAAACAATTATAAAAGCAAGGTTTATAGCTGAGCATAAGATGGAAGATATAACGAGAAATCCTTATAGCAGCCTCCCTCCAGCACAGTCAACATATATTGCAGTGCCTGGCAGTACCGGTTATGAATGGAAATGGACGATTCAACAATTGGCCTCTGCCGATATATCGACAGTTAGTCCCCCGATAACAGATTATACTAAATATAAGAAAATCGTTGTTTATGTGAAGGAACCGAACAATTATGAATATAAGGCGTTTACAATTGTTACTCAAAGACCGTAGTAAAGCATATATTGGTGTTTTTAAACAATGCCGTGGTTTTACACTGATGGAGATGATAATAACCATCGTTATTCTCTCCGTTATTGCTTTGTTTACCTTTACTTTTTTTGTTGATCTTACAAAGGTTTATACGTCGATGGAAAGCCAGAGAGGTATCCATCAGGAAGCTGCATATATAGTTGAGAGAATTTCCCGGGAATTAAGAGATGCGAAGTCTGTTTCCGTTGCGGGCAACAGCGTTGCCTTCTTGAAAAGTCATGTTGTTGCCACAGACGCCAGCACCAACGTATACGTAAGATTCAGGCTGTCGGGCACAGACCTTTACAGAGACTCCGGCCCTTCAAGCACAAGCTATACGACGAGTAAAATCATTGGCAGGAATATAACTAATTTTACTGTTGCACCTACAGGGGCATTGCCGCAAAACACTTTTGCACAGGTAGCGGTTTCAGTTTCTCAGGGTGGACTGACGCAGAGCTATGCTACAAATGTTTGTCCAAAGAATTACACAACAACAGGCAGTTGCATTTTTACAGGGAGGGATTTCGGGGGTTGTTATGAAGATCGAATTTACTGATAAAGGCATGTCTCTTATTATTCTTATGGGAATAATAGTTGCTGTAGGTATTATCGGTGCCGGAATTGTTTCTTTTATGGATGTTAAGCAGAGAAGCTATCCTCTCCAGGCACAGTCCTATCAGGCGCTGAATCTTGCAAATGCCGGAGCTGAATTTGCCATAAGGTATGCAAATGATCAGAACAACAACCCGGTCAATCCCGGTTTTCCTAATGCATTTCTTTATAATACGACAACATATATAGCCTCTCCTCCAAACTGGACAACAATAAATTTTGGAAATGGAAGCTTCCGGATAAACTATAATTCAACCACCAATACATTGATCTCTCGCGGTATGTGCGGGAGTGCAACAAGAGAAGTAAGCATAAAAAGTTTTCTTGCCTATGCCTTAACAGGCGGGTTAACATTGGTGCCTGGTTCTGCAAATCTCCCTCATCAGGGTGAGGGGGCCAATAAAGAAGTTCACATACCCCTCATGAATAACTATAATGCTGATATCTATCTTTTTCAAATAGATATAAGCCTGTTAAATGCCGGCAGTAATGATTGTCTGCAGGATATTAATGTTGCTGCAGGGCAGGTATATGATTATACGCTGGACACATCAAACCCGTATTACAAAAAGAATAACGGTATTTGCCTGCCCCAGCCTGATAATCCGCCGGATCCCTCCCCGCAGGCACTGTTCAGATTCAATACAGGGGTGTCTCCTTTTTATGTACTTATTCCGGTAAATAGTGTTTTTACCGATGTAATATCTTTCAAAAGCAGTGCTCGCAGCGATTTTTATTATGTAACGCTTCATTATTCATTGAGTTCTGACCTTTCAAGCCCGCAAACAAGTATAGTGATATTCAAGATATAATATCAACAGAAGTACTTTTACAAAAATGAATAAAAAGGTGGGTCCCAATGAAAATTACGGCGATAAATGCAAGCCATCGAGGCGATGAAGGTTTTACGCATTTCCTGATCAATAAGATAGCCACAGGTGCTGCTCAACAAGGGGCATTATTCGAGACTGTTGTTTTAACAAAGCACAGAATTAACCGCTGTATCGGGTGCCAGGCCTGTCATACGGAAAAAAGCTATTTGAAATGTATCTATGAAGACAAAGATGACGTTAAGGAAATATTTGATAAAATGAGAGAAGCAGATATTCTGATATTTGCCACACCGGTTTATCTTTTTAATATGTCAGGTCTGCTTAAGATTTTTTTGGATAGAATTAATTCAACAGGTGATTCGTGTAAGCTGCAATTATCGAAGAGCGGTCTGTTTTTTCATCACATAGATCATGAACTTTGTTCTAAACCGTTAGTATTGCTCGTATGTTGTGACAATCTCGAGGATGAAACTCCAAAGAATGTGATTTCTTATTTCAGAACCTACTCTAAATTTATGGATGCACCGATTGTGGGAACTCTTGTACGGAAATCGGGCAAACTTATCGGGCATGGTAAATCGTCGGAAAAGGAAAAACAATATCCTAAAATTTATGATGTATATGAGGCATTTCAGCAGGCAGGAAAAGACCTGGCGACAACTGGCAGAATTTCTCCAAAAACACAAAAACGTGCAAATCAACATATTATAAATATACCATCTGTATTTAATATTTTGATGAAATTCCGTCCCTTTAAAAAACGTGCTATTGAAAAGGCTAAGACAATTTTTGTGTAAGCTGATAATAACATACAGCAGCTCCAGCCGTTGCCTTTGGTTGACTTACTAATGTTCACTATGGTAAGCATATAAAATAAAATTATAAAAAATAAAGAGGAATGACATGGAGAAATATCCCCATATTTTTTCAACAGGACGCATCGGATCCCTGACAATAAAGAACCGTATAAAATATGCTGCAACAGAGACAAACTTTAATTACGGCGATGGTTATGTTACCGATAAGGAAGTAGCATACATGGAGGCGCAGGCAAAAGGCGGAGCAGGGATTGTGACTACACAGGGAGCCTATCCTGACTCAAAAGGGGAGGGAAAGGGTTTTAAGGGTATGATGAGTATTGATGATAACCGTTTTATACCCGGACTTGCCAAAATTGCCAGAGTCATTAAAGACAACGGGGCTTTATCGTGCATTCAGATTTTGCATTGCGGAAGAGAAGGTGGAGTAGACCTTGATTATTGCCTTATGCCGTCAATTGTGCCCCAGAAACTGTCGTACTTTAAAGCTCCAAGAGAAATTACAGCAAAACAGATAAAGGAATCCGTAAGTGACCATATCAAGGCTGCACGCAGGGCAGTGGAAGCAGGCTATGACATGATAGAACTGTCTGGCATAGTGGGTTATCTTATCTCCACATTCATTTCACGTTACACAAATAAACGACAGGATGACTACTGCGGTGACATACGGGCCAGATGCCGCCTTATGATGGAAATAATACAGGGTGTCAAAGCAGAAGTAGGCAAAAACGTACCTGTAGGTATCCGTTTATGCGGCCTTGAGCTCCTTGATGACCGGGGAGGGAATGCCGTTGAAGAGAGCATAGAGAGTTTTCGTCTTGCAGAAGAGGCCGGGGCTGATTACCTGAGCGTAACTATAGGTTGGCATGAGTCTTCCCAATCGGTCATTACAAGGGATGTACCTATGGGGCATTGGCTTTATGTGGCTGAGACAATAAAGAAGGCGGTGGATTTCCCGGTTACGATGGCTTTTCGCCAGTTTTTGCCTGATATACCAGAACGGGCAATTGCCGAAGGTAAAATAGACTTCTGGGAGGCATGCCGTCCCATGATTGCCGACCCCGAGATCCCCCGGAAAGCCAAGGAAGGCAAAGAGAACGAGATTATTCCCTGTATTGCCTGTAATGTTTGTTTTTCACGACTTTATTTTCACCAGCCGATTATGTGTTCTGTAAGGCCGTCGTTGGGCCATGAAAAAGACGATAAATGGGGTTACTATGGGTTTCCCCCTGTAAAAAAGAAGAAAAATATCATTATTGCCGGAGGAGGGCCTGCAGGATTGCAGTGCGCTGCCGTGGCCGCAAAAAGAGGCCATAACGTTACCCTCTACGAGAAGGGCGATGTCTTAGGCGGCAGTATATTGCTTGCATCAAAGGTTGATGAAGGGGCAATAGAGCTGATGAGGCCTGTCAGCTATCTTGAAGGGGAATGCCGGCGCAATGGTGTTGATATAAGGCTTGGAGCTGAATTTACTTCTCAAACGCTTAATGAATGCGATGCAGATGCAGTTATAATTGCTGCAGGCGCAAATGTTGACATACCTGCCGGAATTTTTTCAATAAATCCTTTAATCCCGGAAGATATTATTAAAAAAGGGATAATGCCGGGGAAACGCGTGTTAATTATCAGTGGCGAAGGCGCAGGACTCGGCACGGCGATTTATCTTTTAAGAAACGGGGAATATAATATTACTATTGTGGAAAACAGCAGTAAACTCGGCCGCGATGTGAACCCCTTTTACCTTTGGCAATACATACAATTATTAAAAAAGAAGAAGGCGGCAATCATGCTGAACTCGAAAGTCACGGCAGTGAATGGGAATGAATTAAGTATTGAAGGCAAAGGAGAAGCCAGGACAGTAGGATTCGACAGTATCGTTGTAGCTCAGAGGAATGCTGCATTATCAGGCTGGAGCAATATGTTGAATAATATCAAGAAAGAGGTCTATTTTGTCGGTGATGCAAAAAAGCCGAGAAGACTGCTCAATGCAATACACGATGGCTATCGACTTGGAATGGAGATATAATTATGATACCGGTTATTGAAAAAGAATCCTGTACAGGTTGCGGCGCTTGTGTCGAGGTCTGTCCGCCGCTGGCCCTTTTTTTAAAAGATGAAAAAGTTCAAATTAAGGAAGAATTTTGTGAGGAGTGCGGCTTCTGTGCTGCCGAATGTCCGGTTGAGGCGATCAGGATAATCTTCCCGGTCTCAGATGAATAAGAGTTGCTTGCTGAAGTCAATGCCACGCGGTTTTTGCCTGGGTAAATGCTGCGCGGTTCTTGACTGAAGCATAAATAGCTTCCTAAAATTGTCGTTTTCGCCGATCCTTTTGCCATGCGATCTTGTGGGTAATAATCGTGGCCGTATGAATAAAAAAAGGCAGAGCCTTCTGGCCATGCCTTTCTGCAATCAAAGTGATTATCTCCAACCAGTAAATTTTACCCTTAAGTTAATTTATTTTCATTCCGATAAAAAACTAATAGGAGTATGAAGGTACACCAAAAGGAGGTCTCATGACTGGCGCCGTAAAGAGTGCAACCCAAGCTCGACCTGTAGTCAGAACCCAACATGTGGCACAATCCATGTCAGTGAACCGAAAACCTGCTCAAGAGAGACCACAACCAGCCCACGCTTTGCAATTTTGTTAAATTATGCATGGTGAATATAAGTAATGACCTCTATACAAGACTTATTTATTTATGTGATAAAAAACTCATATCAAAAAGGAGATTTTCTATGAAACGGCATTTAGTAATGTTTGTGAGTACAACAATTCTTTTCCTCGGTATTACTTTGCCTGTTTTTGCTGACATGATTTCCATTTCCGGATTATATGATACGGGTGTTAATGATGCAGGCAAAGCACTGGCCACTGGCGATGTCGAAACACATTATATTTTATCTTCTGTCAGTCCTCTTGCATCTGGAATAACCACGGTGGTTCCATATGCCTCTGGCGCCTGGTTGCCACCCCCACCAGAATCTAATTGGATTGGCCCTCAAGCCCATGCAGCAGGATTAAGTAGTGACCCTGAAGGTGCTTATAGCTACAAACTCAATTTCAGCCTTACAGGCCTAAATCCTAATTCTGCAAGCATTAGCGGCAAATGGGCAGCGGACAATAGTGCGGAGCTTTTATTAAACGGTAAATCAATGGCGACTGTCGGCGGGTTCGGTAGTTTGGAATCTTTTTTGTTAACGGGACCGAACTTCATAAATGGAATCAACACATTAGAATTTAAAGTTACTAACTATTCCGGTGATTATTATTGGGGTAACCCAAGCGGTCTGTTGGTGTCCGGTCTTCAAGGTACCGCTTCATCTGTTCCCCTGCCACCAAGCGTTTGGCTGCTCGGCTCCAGTTTAATTGGTCTTGTCGGATTCCGGAGATTCAAGAAAATCTAAACAAACCAATTAACAAATACAGTATTCTTAAGGCAGAGCCAGAAATGGCTCTGCCTTTTTAAATATTTATCTATGTGTTTCATGTTGTAATTACCAGTATGAGCTCATCACTGAAATCAAGGATGAGCAGGTGAAGCTCACAATTTTTAAAATTGATTCGATTCAGAAATCCATTTCTGCGATGTACTTCCTGCAACAAACGAAACTGTATCTTCGGCAATTATGCCAGCTTTCATTTGGCAATCGGTGTTCTGGACTGCATCAAACCCTGTGGTCCGAGCCCTGGCTGTTGCATAGGCAAGTTCATGGCTGTCTTGCTGCCTGCGGCGTAAACGGAATTCGCCGCATTCGCCGTAAGGCGGGGAATCGGTCAGTCGGAGTAGACTCCGAACTGCCAATTGCCTGCCTGTCCCTTACGGCTCACAGATACCGGCGATTACTTCTTCGGCACAAGATACTTGCCGGCCATTTCCTGACCATAATCCCTCATTGCTTTAGAACCAAAAACATCTACGGGAGCTGAAGTCATCCTCTCCCGAAATAAAACCACTTCAACTCCAGGGAGCAGACTTTTCAATGCGTAGGCAAGGGGTACGCCGTTCTCCACGATCTCTAAGGCGTGGGAATTCCCGAGCACCATGGTCAATCCGAGTTCTTTGGCTGTTGCTACCAGAGGATTGTCTTTTTTCACGCGGCTGATTGAAACGACCACCGTATCGATGTCAGGGTAGTCCTTTTTAAGCTGGCGCATATGCTGGGGTGTAAATCCGGTGTGGGGGAAGATGTGCAGGATTGTTCCTACTTTGCTTTCCCGTGTTCCGAGGAGGATCTCCGGAGCTGCGGCTATGTTGGCTTCCTGTATGGCCGGCGACTGCCTCTGTTCCTGTTCGCTTTTCAGTATTGTTTTTTCCCGGGACAAATCGGCAAGGACAGTTAACCGATCAACGATGTCGCCAAGCTTCTTTACATCAGGAAGAGGTTTTCCCACAAAAACTACGTTTCCGGGTATGCCGCCATAGTGAATATCCGATTTGAAGGGTACATGGCCGTGCATCCAGGCGATACCTGGATGGCGGCCGTGGAAGGCTTCATGAACTTCGAATATAGCCAGCCCGTAAAGCACAGAGTAGTTCCGAAGGGGAACCCCTCCGCTGCTTGCCGCATCTGCCACAGGATGGTGGAGCACAATGGCGTCTACGCCGGTGGCGCCTGCCAGCTCAATAGCGCTTTCTGTAAGTGTCATTCCCACTGCGATCTTCTTCACGATTAACTTCGGATTGCCAACGACCAACCCAGGGGTTTCCGTGATGGCTTTTCCCGGGATATTAGAACTTTTGGTCACCACGAAAGGGCTTCCTGTACCAAAGGCGGTCTCTGTCTTCATAATTACCCTGCCATTGGTGATGACATTGAGGGCTTCGTTAACGTCAGTGACCGTGTATATTTTATCGGCCCCAAAGGCCATGCCGGCCAAAGACATCAGGACAACTGTGACAAGCAGAACGGAAATCTTACTCTTTACTAATCTCATTATTCAAATCCTCCATTTATGTTTATTTAATCTGTCTTAATACGGGGGTTTCCTGCGTCGCCATAAGCATGATCGCCCCTTCAGTTTATCGCCGTATCAATGGAACTGTCAACACGTTTTATAATGTATACGTTGCACGGGCTCTCCCGAAGAACCTTCTCTGCCGTGCTCCCGAAGAGGACGTGCTCAAAACCTGTCAAACCATGGCTCGACATAACGATTAGGTCTATCGCCGCTTCTTTTGCATATCGGACAATTTCTGCGGCTGGTTTGCCCCGAAGCAACCGGCTCTTGCAAGATCCTATTTCACGGGATATTTCTTCGCATAGTGCTTGCAGTTTCCTTTCTGCTTCTGTTCCGGCAGGCTGAACCATCCTGAGTCCCCCCTCGCCGTGAGTAGGTGCTTCAAACTCTGCGATGTGGCCTGCCTCAAGATATACATGGACAACATGGAGCGTTGCGCCGTATTTCTTTGCCAAGTCTACTGCAAATGGGATAGCAGCCCTGGCATTTTCGGAAAAATCCGTGGAAAAAAGTATGTTCTTATAGGTTATCATAAACACCCCCTGTTAAACTGTCATAGCATGAAGATGGCCACGATGATAACACCTATAAACCCGAGCATGGTGGGCCAAAGATTGCGTCTGGCAATCTCAATCGGGTCCGTACCGGTTATGGCAGCGGCCGGAATAATTGCCCAGGGGATAATTGTTCCTCCCCCAACGCACACTGCAAAAAACTGTCCCAGCGCGCCTAACGTTGCCACATTAAGATGGGTAGGTCCACCGAGAGCCTGGGCTAATGTACCCATTAACGGTAGCCCTGCGAATCCTGAACCGTCCAATCCCGTGATACCTCCAACCACGCCCTGTACAATCGCCACCGGAATGCGGCTCAAAGGCACCATGTTTGCCAAGGCTTGGCCAAGATCAAAGAGAAGACCCCGTGCTCCTTCTCCGAAGACCGCTTTTGCTGTTCCGGGAGCACCCATAAAGAAAAAACTTGCGATCAAAAAAACCGGTGCAAAGATGCGCACCCCGAACATAAAACCTGCACGTGTATGGTCTGCCAGTTTTCCGAAACCCTCCATTTTGTAGACCCCGAAACTGACGATCACCATGATGAGACCGACGGTGCCTCCTAATAAAGCCGTAGCATCACCTCCGCGCAGCTTGAAGGCCAGCATTCCCGCCACGTCGAGACAAAAGAGGATTACAATGATCCAGATGGCTGACTTCTTAAAGATAGGGGCTGCTTTACTCCACTTTTGTCTCTCTGCCATAGCTTCTGCGGAGATTTCGAAGGGTGCCCATTTGATCGGTTTGCCTGCATTGGCTTTGATGTCCTTCTTAGCCGATATGAAGGAAAGCGGCAGGGCGATCACAGCCCAGGCAATGAGCATGGGGACGCTTTTAGCCATGATATCTTCCACGGGAACGCCTGATGCCTTGGATGTTATGGCCGGCGCGCCTTGTATTATGAAGTCTGTGGTGAGTGCACAACCGTACCCGAACATGCTGATGGCCATGGCTGCGGAGATAGGGGGAAGTCCAACCTCTACGGCAGCCGGGAGCAGCAGAGCGCCTACGAGGGCAATTGCAGGAGAGGGCCATATGATCCAGGCAACTGCCAGAATCACAAAGCCCATAACCCAGAAAGCAATGCTCGGGGATTTAATCAGTTTGCGAACAGGGTGGAACATCATTTCAGCAAGTCCGCATTCCTCAAGCATTTTAGCCATGGAGACAATCATCGAAATTATCACCACCGTACCCAGAAGTTCATTGAAAGCCACATTGATCGAGTTGAAGACTGCCTGCACTGCCTTTATGATATTTCCTGTAATTACCCAGGAGAGAGTAAAAGAACCGACAATACAGACCAGGGGTGGATCCAGCCTGTAAGCCATGGCCACTAATACGAGAACAACAAAGAGAGCATAAATCCAGTGTGCTGCTGTTAATTCAACCATGTTAGACCTCTTGTATAGTGTAGACTAATGACTTCCGGTTACTGTCTCAGGAAAAAATGTCCGTCAAACCCGCTTCGTCTACCCGCTTTCGAATCTTATTAATGTCCGTTGTGTAAAAATTATTCTCCCTCATCCGTTCAAAGTAAACCGACCCGGAGAAGGTATATTTATATCCCAGTCCCTCTTCTGTGGCCATCTGGTCGCGAACGTAGGCAATTGCGTCGCCGATGGCAAGGGCAGGTGGAAGAACCAGAGGTTTCTCCTTCTTTGCTTGTTTTGCAGCATTGTAACCTGCAAGTGTGCCGGTAATGATGGCTTCGGTGTGACCAACCAGGAGTCCTGCCTTTTCTCCGGCGCAGAAAAGATTCTCCACCCCGAGGACCTTGAGTGCGTCATCCCTGGGCGACATGCCGATATACCTGATGGAATTGCCGAGACCGCCGGCATAAGGGTCTTCATAACGCGCGCATTCCATACCCGGGACCTGCCTGAGGGAATCGAGAGGGATGTAGGAGGTCATAAGTTTTGCGTGGCCCGTATTCAAAAGGATAATATTGTCAAGGAATTCCGGAAGGGCATATTGCTGACAGGCCTTCATTGCAAGCTTCTCTGCGTTGCGCATTGAGGGAGGTATGGGGATTACGGCTACCCCCTCTTTGTCCAGGGTGTCGGCGACCTCCCTGGAAAGGGATTCCTTAAGAAGCTTGCAGGAGCCGCTCATAGCCCCTATATGATCACCTTTTCGTCCGACCATTTCAGTAATGCCACATTTTGCCGCAATGCTCACCCTGCTGCCAAAAGATGGGCAGCGAAGAATGCACATAGCACACCCGTTGCCGTATTTCGTGCAGTTGACAGGACCTCCTGCAGTGCCTGTGGTTTCAACAAATACATCTCCCTCGAAACGGACCTTATTGCCCTTGATTCTTGCGGTTACAGCTTCGATATGGTCATTCTTAATCACCACATTATCGATGCGGGTGGCAAAGCGGATCTCGATCCCTTTTTTCAGAAGAAAGTCTCTTACAATAGGTTCCATGGTAGCCACGTTGTACAGGGACGCATGTTTATGACCAGGGAATTCGATGTCCCTGTGAAGGTAGTTTTGATCAATAAGATTGAAGATTTCTTTTCCGCCCATTGCCAGGCACTCTTCTGTTGCGGTAAAACGGCCGTTGTTGCGCATAATGCCCCCAACGAGACCTGTACCCAGCAGCATGTCAGTCCGTTCCAGGAGTATGACCTGGGCGCCCTGCTTTTTTGCGGAGATCGCTGCTGCGCATCCTGACCACCCCCCGCCTATGATAACGACTTTCAAATTGTTCTCCTTTTATTACTGGGGCTCACGTCGCCCCCTCCACCAGCAAAGCTGTCGGAGCCACCCCCTCTCGCGACAGAAGTCGCTACAAAAGACAAGATGATACTCATTACTGGGGCTCACGTCGCCCCCTCCACACCGATTTTACCTGCTTTTTTCAGCCAGGAGTATACAGGGGGAAGTTCACTCAGTTCCGGTTCGGTTACGACATCAAGAAAAACAGGAGTTCTTGAAGCAAAAGCTTCATCCAGGCCTGCTTCTAATTCTTCCGGACTCTCTATGTGGAACGCTTTGAGGCCGAACCCTTCTGCGACACGAGCCATATCGCCGGGGGTAAAGTCCACGGAGAGAAACTTGCCTTTGCAATGCAAGGCCTGTAACGCTTTAATCCAGCCAAAACAGCCGTTGTTGAAATGGATCAGCACGGCCGGTGTTCCGAGCCGAACAAGGGTCTCCAGTTCTCCGGCGGACATACCGAGGCTGCCGTCTCCAAAAAGGGCAACTACGCGCGTTCCGGGCCGGGCAAAAGAAGCCCCTACTGCGGCAGGAATAGCATATCCCAGCCCTCCGAAAGAGCGGGGGATAAGGAACCTGGAGCCTCCGCCCTGCAATTTCAGGAAGCGTGTAATATAAGGCGTCGGGGTACCTGCATCGGAAATCACTATGGATGGCGAAGGAAGCCTCTGGTTCAGGGCATGTATAAGGCGCTGGGGCTTAATAGGGATCGAGTCTGAATTGAGGTCGGACTGTGATTCTTCCCAGAAACGGGTCCTTGACCGATTTAGTTCGTCCACCCACGGCGAAGGCTTGCGGGATCTCCCCTCTTTTGCCAGTAATTCGAGAAGGTCTTTTGATACGAGCCTGGCATCTCCAGCCACATCTAAAGTGTTGGCGAAATTGTTCGACAACTGGACCGGGTCGAGGTCTATCTGGATTATTTTGCGAGTCGGCTGATAAGAGGGCAGGGTCCAGCGTATGGTCGAGACCGATCCTCTTTTGCAGCCTATGTAGAGGAGAAGGTCCGCCTCTTCAACAGCTTGATTGGCATACATGTGAAATCCGTTATCCCCGACGACTCCCAACGCTAAAGGATGATCGTCAGGCATGATCCCCTGGCCGGAGATGGTTGTTGCCACCGGAGCGGCAAGCCATTCGGAAAGGGCGAGAATTTCCTGCGAAGCCTGGGAATGGTTGGCGCCGCCCCCTGCGATGATCACGGGCCGAACAGCCTTAATGAGATGTTTTGCTGCTTCCTCCAGGATCTTTCTGCTGCCCCTGGTCCGGTATGCCGGGTAGTCTATGCACTCGGTTTCAGAAAAAATGGCGTGGCTGCCTCCATGGAATTCCCCTGACAGTGTTTCCTGAGGAAAGGCCAGATGCACCGCGCCAGGTTTCCCTGTGGTGGCCACCCGAAAGGCCCTTCGCACGGTTTCCGGTATTTTTTCCACCTGTTTCAAAAAACCGGACCACTTGGTGACAGGTTCGAAGAGCCTGAGATGGTCAAGAGCTGTAATAGCTCCCCTGCCTTCGTCTGCCAGAGAGATGTCGGAGGTGAAGAGGATTACGGGGATCGACGAAGAATTGGCTTCTGCCACACCGGGGATGGAATAGAGGGCACCTGCTCCGCTGGGACACTCGCAGATACCTGGCTTGTTGGATAACCGTGCATAGGCATCGGCCATAAAACCGGCGGAACGTTCGTCTCTTGCCATTACGTGGCGTATTTTAGGTGCTGCATCATAGATAGCTTCATAGAGGGCCAGGCTGGTATCTCCGGGTACCCCGAAGATCACCTCGACCTTATATTCCAAAAGCATCTGTATGAGAATCTCGGCACCTTTCATGGCCTGCTCCACAAAGGGGTCAAATACTTGTTCTTTGGCATGTTCTCAATAGATAAAGTTTTGACCACGGTTTTCCCTAACGGGATCTGCGACAAGGTTTGAACACGTTCCATAAATTACCTCCTGAGAAGCAATATGTCCAGAAAATTTCTTCTTTAATAGGGTCCGCAGAGGACCCAGGCCGCAAGTCTGCGGAGATTCGCTATGTTTCGAACCGGATACCCTGGGCCAGAGGAAGGTCCTTTCCCCAGTTTATGGTGCAGGTCTGGCGCCGCATGTAGGCTTTCCAGGCGTCGGAACCTGATTCACGGCCGCCCCCGGTGTCTTTCTCGCCCCCGAAGGCACCCCCTATTTCAGCCCCGGAGGTGCCGATATTCACATTCGCAATACCGCAGTCGGAACCTTGTGAACTCAGGAACAGCTCGGCTTCTCTCAGGTCATTGGTAAAGATAGCAGAGGAGAGACCCTGGGGAACCTCGTTATGATAGCAGATAGCTTCTTGAATTGTCTTGTACGGGATGAGATAAAGGATAGGTGCAAAGGTCTCTTCGCGGACTATGGATATATCGGCCTTTGCCTCGCAGATGCAGGGCGTTACATAGGTTCCTGCATCATAGATCCCTCCTCCCGAGAGGACTTCTCCGCCATACAGCACATGGCCACCCTGTTCCTTAAGCGTGGCGAGGGCTGCCTGCATGGCCTCCACTGCTTCCCGGTCCACGAGGGGCCCCATAAGGGTCATCTCTTCGAGAGGGTTTCCAATTCTGATTGATTTGTATGCTTTGACCAGGGCTTTGGAGACGGTGGAATATATGGACTCATGAATGATCACTCGGCGCGTGCTTGTGCACCGCTGGCCTGAAGTCCCGATTGCACCGAAGAGGATAGCCCGAACAGCCAGATTCAAGTCTGCGCTGGGGGCTACGATGATCCCGTTATTTCCGCCCAGTTCAAGTAAGGTTCTCCCGAGTCGTGCACTCACCTTCTCTCCGATATGGCGTCCCATCCGTACGCTGCCCGTGAAAGAGACGAGGGGAATACAGCGGTCTTTGATGAGGGCCTCCCCCACAGAACTGCCCTTTCCGATCACAAGGTTCAGAATGCCTTCCGGAAGTCCATTGTCATGCAGCACCCTCCAGGCAATCTTCGTGGCAGCAATGGCAGAGAAAGGTACCTTGGAAGATGGTTTCCAGATTACCGTATCTCCTGCAATCAGTGCAAGCATCGCATTCCAGGCCCAGACAGCTACAGGAAAGTTGAAGGCAGTTATGACAACGATGGGACCCAAAGAGTGCCACTGCTCATACATACGGTGAAATGGGCGCTCGCTCTGCATCGAAAGACCATAGAGCATCCTCGATTGGCCCACGGCAAAATCGGCCATATCGATCATCTCCTGGATTTCGCCTTCACCTTCGGCCCTGATCTTTCCCATTTCGAGACTTACCAGGGCACCCAATTCTTTTTTTTGTTCGCGAAAGGCGTTGCCCAGTTGTCTGACAACCTCACCTCTTTTGGGGGCAGGAACAGTTTTCCATTCCTGGAAGGCCTTTCCGGCCTCCTTTATCACCTGGTCACAATCTGCCTTATCAGCACAGCGGACCCTTCCGATGGTCCGGCCGTTGACCGGAGAAACGGCCTCGAGCAACTCCCCTGTGCAGGGGAACCAATGACCGATGCCTGCCCCGGACTGTTCTTCCGACAAATCCAATTTTTTTAATATGTCTTCCATAGCTTTTCACCATCCTAACGGGCAGGCATTGCGTCAAACCTCTTATTTCTCCCCTGTTATATAACTTCTAATGCACAAAAGCCCTGCCGGCACAATCTTTCCGCATTCAGTTTGTCTGCCCTTGTCTCCATATATGGTATACCATGTTATATATTTGTCAAGTAAAGAGACTGTTAGGAAGCGGACTTCCGCATAATGCCGGTAATGATGACCTGCAAAAGAGGTTTGTTTATCTATCCATAAATGGAGTTGACAAGAAAATTCCAAAATAATATACTTCAGCTTACAATGTCAGCAGAATACACTGAAATAAAAAGCGATGAGGTTGTATACCGAACAATTTTTGAGATAATGAGTACCGCAACGATCATTGTTGAGGAAGACGGATTAATATCCATGGCAAATCAGGAATTTGAAACACTTTCGGGGTATCAAAAAGAAGAAATTGAGGGCAGAAAAACCTGGATGGAATTTGTTTCTCAGGAAGATTTGGAAAGAATGGAGGATTATTATGCTGCGCGAGAGACAGATTCAGACAATTCGCCTGGTAGTTGTGAATTCCTTTTTAAAGACAGATCGGGCAACATAAAGAATGTTTTCCTGACTGTTGCCGTAATCCCGGGAACAAAGAAGAGTATAACTTCTCTGCTCGATATTTCGGAACGAAAGCGCATCGAGGAGAATCTCCGTAATGCACTTATAGCAACCCATGATATTATACAAAACTCACCGGTCGGGATATATGTCATGAATGACCGCGGCAGGATCGTTTATTACAATCATGCATTCCGTAAAATAAGTGGAGTAACCGATGAACAGATTCTTGAGGCGAACATGCTCAATCTCGAGGAATATCAGAAAGTGGGACTTGCCGATAAAATAAAAAAAGGATTACAAGGTGAGCCCTTCAGAATGGATAATGTTAAATACATATCCCATTTCGGCAAAAAACCTACAGTAAGAAATTTTATTGGCATACCTTTCGAGGAAGCCGGAGAGAAAAGACTCCTTATGTTTGTTGAAGATGTTACCGACCAGAAGTTCCATGAAGAGGAACTTGCTTATATGGCAACCCATGATGCCTTAACCGGACTTCCCAACCGCCTTCTTTTCAATGACCGTTTACAGTTTTCCCTTGCATATGTGCAACGCCGGCAACTGAAACTCGCTGTCCTAATGCTTGACCTTGATAGGTTTAAGGAGGTAAACGATACACTGGGGCATGATGTGGGAGATATGCTGCTTAGATCTGTGGCAGATAGATTTAAAAGCGTACTGCGCAAAGCCGATACCGTCGCACGTTTGGGCGGAGATGAATTCATTCTGCTTCTGCCGGATATCATAAAAGCGGAAGATGCGTATGCAACGGCAAATAAGATTCTCGAAACCTTTGAAAAAAGTTTTGTTTTAGATAGTCACCAACTTGCTGTTACTGCGAGTATCGGGATTGCCGTTTACCCTGAGGATGGTACAGATTCGGAAAATCTCGTTAGAAACGCTGATATAGCAATGTACGATGCAAAAAGGAACGGCAGAAACAGATTCCAGCGTTATACAGGTAGTCCTTAAAAATTCACCGCGGAAAACTTTTTTACAAAATATCTTTCTTGTTAAACATGCTCATCGCTTTTTCTTTGCTTTCAAAGATGAACGTATGAATTGCATCTGTTGCTCTGTCAAGAGATTCTATCAGTATTTCCCTTTCTTCTTCCCTGAAACCGGAAAGTACATAATCTTCCGGTTCCATGAAGGGACTCCTGCCGATCCCGATTTTTACCCTGTAAAAGAGTTTTGTTTGCAGAGCATCTGCAACGGATCTTACGCCTCTGTGTCCGCCGTCCCCCCCGTTTAGTTTTATCCTGATTTTACCGAAATCCATATCAAGATCGTCGTGGATAAGAATAAGCTCTTCGGGTTTTATACCCATTTTCCCTGCAAGAGATGAAACAGGTGCGCCAGAGATGTTCATAAAAGTATCCGGTTTTGCAAGAAGCACATTTTCATGCATACCTATTCTGCAGCCACAGACCTTTTTTTTTACCGGGATATGGAATTTTTCTGAAAACCTGTCTATTACAAGATAGCCAATATTATGCCTTGTAAACTGATATTCAGAACCTTTATTACCAAGACCGCATAATAAAAACAAAAAAACTTTTACCCTTCCTTCTTTTCTTCGGCTACCACGGTTTCCTCGGTTAAAGCCTTTTCTTCGCCGGCAGCGTGGATAACTGTTACTATTGCGACATCCTGATTTTCAAGTAGCTTAACCCCAGGCATGGATATCTCGTGAACATGAACGGAATCCCCTATACCGAGGTTTGTAATATCAACCTCAAATTTTTCCGGTATCTGAGACGGAAGACATTCGGCCATAACTGTCCTCAAATGCTGTTCAACGATTCCACCGTCTTTTAATCCTATTGGCGTACCGGTCAGGTAGATGGGTATTTCCACCTCAATGATTCTTTTCATGGAAACCTGCAAAAAATCAATATGACAAATGGTATTGCTTATTACGGTCCTTTGCACGTTTTTCACCATGACTGGTCTGTCTGCAGTGCCGGTGCTATCAGGTAGTTTCATTGTAAGAATTGTATTCCTTTTCAATTGCTTGCGGAGTTTTTCCCAATCTTTTAATGAGATTGTGATCGGTAACGATTCAATGTCTCTGCCGTATAAAACTGCAGGGATACCTCCCTCTTTTCTTATCTTTTTTGCAAGGGACTTGCCATGGCCATTTCTGACATTTGCTTCAATTAATATTTCTTCCATTTAAACCTCCTGGTTTTATTACTTAATGAATAATTAAAACTCGATCCGTCTCCGGCTGAATCTGATGTCGGGTCTGCTGCTTTTATATAAACAAAGAACTAACGGATTCGTCCCTGTGTATCCTTTTTATTGCTTCACCGAGTATGGGAGAGACATCAAGCACCTTGATCTTCTCGACCTTTTTTGCCTCTTCCACCAAGGGGATTGTGTTTGTTGCAATGAGTTCTTTTATCTGCGAGTTGTTTATCCTTTCAACTGCATTTCCTGAGAGCACTGCATGGGTACAGCAAGCATAAACACTTCTTGCGCCGTTTTCCATAAGCGCTTCGGCTGCCTGGACAATGCTTCCGCCAGTATCAATCATATCATCAAGAAGTATTGCTATTTTATCCCTTACAGTACCGACGATGTTCATAACCCTTGAGACATTCGCTTTTTCTCTTCTCTTATCAATAATGGCAATGGAAGTATTCATGCGCTTGGCAAGTTCTTTTGCCCTTTCAACACCTCCTGCATCAGGCGATACTATGATGATTTCACCTTCTATCTTTTTCAAGTATTCAAACTGTGCAGGCAAAGCATAAAGGTGATCAACAGGGATGTCAAAGAAACCCTGAATCTGCCCCGCATGTAAATCCATAGCAAGTATCCTTGTAGCGCCTGCCAGTGTGATTAGATTGGCGACAAGCCTTGCCGATATCGGTGTTCTTGGCACTACCTTTCTGTCCTGTCTTGCATAACCATAGTATGGCATTACTACAGTTATCCTTTTTGCCGAAGCCCTCTTCACTGCATCAAGCATTATCAACAATTCCATAAGATTGTCACTCACGGGAGGGCAGGTAGGCTGAACGAGGAAAGTGTCCATCCCCCTTATATTTTCCACAATTTCCACCTGAATTTCACCGTCGCTGAATCTGCCGACTTTTGCTTTACCCGGTTGAATGTCCAGGTACTTACATATCTTATATGCAAGATCAACGTTGGCGTTTCCTGTAAATACCCTAAGTTTATCCACGTAATGCTCCTTTAAAATTCTGGGGCGGGAGGGCTCGAACCTCCAAATGCAGGCTCCAAAGGCCTGTGTCTTACCATTTGACGACGCCCCAATAATTTTTATTATTTATTGCTGATGTTTTCTGTGTGCCTCTTTTTCGTATGCTTCAATCACGCTTAATTCAATTTTCTGCCTTGTAGCATTATTCAAAGGATGAACTGTGTCTCTATAAGAACCGTCTTTCATTTTCTTGCTCGGCATTGCAACAAAAAGTTTGCTGTCCCCATTTATCACTTTCAAATCCCTCACAATAAAACAATTGTCAAATACAATTGATGCATAAGCTTTAACCCGCTTCTCCTCTACCGGAAAAATCTTGATATCTGTTATATCCATTTAACTCCCCCTTATGTATGCTATGTGCAATGAATGCACTTTTCATATCGCCGAAAGATATCAATGTTTTTTTTGCTTGCTCCTTATCTTTGAATATACCGAAAACCGAGGATCCACTGCCGCTCATAAGCGCACCAAAAGCGCCTGCATCAATTAATCTCTCTTTTAATGTCTTAATTTTTGGACACATTAATATGGCGACCTTCTCAAGATCGTTTTCCAGGATATCCGCAACTTCTTGAACAGATTCAAAATTTTTCCTCAATTTAATATCATTTTTGTCTTTTGTCAATACGATTTTTAGGCCTCCATATACATCCGGGGTTTTTAACGCTATATCAGGATATATGATGAGGTACCATAACCGGGGTAGTTTGATAGGCGATACCTTCTCTCCTATTCCTCTTATTATGCATGGGCCTTCGCTAAGGAATAAAGGAACATCAGCGCCTATTTCCTTCCCCATTTCCACAAGATCTGAATGTTCTATAGTCAATCCCCACAATTTCGGTAATTCCCTTAAAACAGCAGCAGCATTACTGCTTGGTCCGCCAAGACCGCTGCCTATTGGTATATTTTTTTCCACGTATATATTAATCCCTTTGTTGATTCCATATCTTTTTTTCAACAGCATTGCTGCCCTGTATATTGTATTTGCATGCCCTTCGGGAAGACAATTTTTATTATCCTTTACAGTTACAATTTCATCATCCTGATTTTTAAAATATATCACATCATAAATAGAAACAGGCGACACGATGCTTATGATATTATGATAACCATCATCTCTTTTTGAAAGGACTTTCAAAAAGAGATTAACTTTTGCAGGGGACATGCAAATATGTTGAGCATCATCTTTATTTTGATTTGCCAAATCACTTTTACTTACGGATTCTGAACCTTGCATATGCTGTCTTATTTTTCCGTTTTTCACTTTCCGTTTCCTGCTGTACTGTTGCTCTACGATGCTTTTACTACCTGGAACCTGTCAATGCTGAAATCAGGATTGGCAATAAGATTAACCTTTGTTTTAAGGGTATTTTCTATGAACTCTATTGAACTTTTCTCTTCCTCGTAAATAAAAGTTGCTGCTTCGGGGGATAGATAGACGTTCACGCTATCCACCTCTTCATTCCTGCAAAAACTTCTGATTTCTCTGAGTACTTCATAACAAACTGTGTATCTTGATTTTACATAGCCTGAACCGTCGCAGTTCGGGCAGGTTTCAGTAAGCATGTTGACTATATTGTGTCTTGTCCTTTTCCGTGTAATCTGGACGAGGCCGATCTCACTGATGGGATACACGAAAGTTTTTATCCTGTCCCTTTTTAGAGCTTCCATTAGAGCCTGAAAGACCGTATCTCTCGATTCTTTCCTCTCCATGTCTATAAAATCTACAACAATAATTCCCCCGATGTTCCTCAACCTTATCTGGTATGCTATCTCTTTCACGGCTTCAAGGTTTGTTCGCAGTATGGTGTCCTCAAGACCTTTTTTCCCAAGATACCTGCCGGTATTGACATCAATAACCGTCAATGCCTCGGTATAATCTATTATTATATATCCCCCTGATTTTAACCATATTTTCTTCTGTATAAGTTTGGCAATGTCTATTTCAATTCCATATGCTTCAAATATGGGGTCTTTTTCATCAAAATAAATTGCTTCGCATTTTTCTTCCGGCAGATATTCCTTTAGAAACTCCTCAATAGTTTTAAAAAGCGGTTCATTGTCAATTACGATCTTTTTCAGATTGTGTGAATGGAGGTCTCTGATGACCCGCAATATCAACCCGAGGTCCTGATGCAGTATAGAAGGCGCCCTTGTATATTTTGCCTTCTCATGGATGCTCTCCCATATTCTCATTAAAAAGTTAAGATCAGCCGACAGCTCTTCAGTTGTTTTGCCTTCCGAAGCGGTTCTTGCAATGAGACCGAACCCTTTCGGGCATATGTCTTTTAACATATCAGCCAGTCTTTTTCTTTCTTCTTCCTGATCTATTCGTCTTGATACACCGATATGCTGAGTCGACGGCATAAGAACAAGCAGTCTTCCCGGCAGCGTTATTTTTGAAGTGACTTTAGTTCCTTTTTGGCCTATAGGTTCTCTTGAAACCTGTACGATCAATTCCTGCCCTTCTTCTAATACACCTTCTATCCTTTCGTTCATCTCAATGGGGAAAATAAGGTCTGCATCTTCATATTCCTCGTACATAGCCTTATCCAGCATGATATCGCCGACATACAAAAATGCTGATTTTTCAAGTCCAACATCAACAAAGGCGGCGTCCATTCCAGGAACAATCCTTGCTACCCTGCCTTTGAAAATGTTTCCCACCATGTTTTTATCGTTTTTCCTTTCGATAAAAAATTCCACAGGCATGCTATTTTCCAGAAAAGCCATACGAATTTCATTGAATGTTACATTAATGATCAGTTCAGATCCCATGTATCTTCCTGTCTTCTACTTTCATTATCCTGCTAAATATTCCTTTTTGCCAAAATGTTTTAATTCCCTTGCCTTTCCAAAGGTAAAAAGTGTTTTTTGTTCCGGTTCTCCATTTTTTTAAATCTTCCAGTCCTTCATTTTCACCGGAGACCAAAATATATGTATATTCTTTTACCATATATTTCAGGTTGCTCTCAACAATTTCTAAAATCTTCATACCTGCAGGCAATATCCTGTTCATTTCCTTTAGCACTTTTTTATCCGAAAAAGTGCCGGTCTCTGTCTCTATTTCCATTAATTCGCAGATGCTCTCGATCCCGACGGGAAGTGCATCGGACAGGGCAATATTCGGCATAGGATGGTATTTCCCGTGCATTTTTATCGAAACCCCGGAAACCCTGAGTGCCCGGAGCAGGATATCCATGGCGTCAATATGACCCATATACCTTGCATTACCATATTTTCCGTATCTGAGCGTAAACTTTTTTGTAATTGTGAACTTTGGATTTTCCGGCTTTTGGACGTATTGAACCGTATTAATTTCGGAATCAGAAATTTGAGATTTAAGATTTGTGATTTGTGATTTCCCAATCCTGACTTCTGATTCACAGCCTATGCCGCACTGTGCACAACCTGAATAACAGTCTGTAGTGAGCTTGCCAAGTTCAGCACTTTTTGTTTCGTCGATCAGAAAGGACTTGTCAACACCTGTATCAATAAATTCCCATGGCAGAGGTTTGTCAAACTCCTTTTTCCCGAGGTATTTTTCCATGCCTATTCCGTTATTATTGAACCATTCATAATAGACTTCCGGTTTAAAAAATTCTCTCCATGCTTCAAGCCTTACATCTTTGTCTGCAAGGTATTCAAAAAGAGGCGACAGGGAGGCATCGCCTCTTGAAATTATCCCCTCGATCATGCTTGTCGCAACATCTCTGTATTTTACTGTTTTACCCTTTTTCCGCAGCAGTGTTCTTATTACTGACATCTTTTCTCTCAGAGTATCTGCATCTTCCATGGGCAGCCACTGGAAGGGTGTATGCGGCTTGGGGATAAATGGAGAAATTGCAAGATTTATATCCATGCCGGCCTGTTCAAAACTCCTGACAATCTCTTTGATTATTGATATGTCTTCTTCCTTTTCCCATGGGAAACCTATCATGAAGTATATTTTCAATCTTCTCCAGCCGCACTTTTTAAGGAGAGGCAGTTGCCTGAAAAGCACATCAACATCAATATTTTTATTAATCATGCATCTGATCCCGGGAGAAGCAGATTCAAGGGCAAAGGTAAATCCGGTCCTTGCAATGCTGCTTATTGCTCCAATCTCATCTTCACTTATGCTGCCTATTTTCAGGGATGGCAATGAAACGGATACCCCTTTATGGTGCTCTTTTATATAGGAGATGGTTTGAAAAAGGGCGCTGTAGTCGCCGGAACTCAATGAAAGAAGGGATATCTCTTCGTACCCGGTACCCTTAATTGAGATGTCTATTATCTCCTTAATCCTTTCAAAGGATCTTTCCCTGTATGGTCTATATCCGAATCCTGCCATACAGAAGCGGCATCCGTTTCCGCAGCCTCTCGATATTTCGATATTCAGCCTGTTATGGATGCTTCCGGAAACAGGTATAGGCGGCTTTAACGGGTGATAAGAAGCGTCAAGGTCTTTTATATACGACCTTTTTACGGATTCTTTAGGATATAAAGGAGAGTAAATACCTTCGATCTTTGCCAGTTCTCTGATAATATTTGCTCTGTTGTCTCCTTTTATACTTTTAAAGACATTCAGCATTTCAACCAGGCTTTCCTCTGCTTCGCCGATAACAATCAGATCAAAAAACTTTTCAAAGGGTCTCGGATTCAGCATAAGGGGTCCGCCGCCGATGATAATAGGGCCGGCTTGTCTGTCTTCTGATCTTAGCGGTATTTTGCCGAGTTTAAGCATGTTGAGTACATTTGTTACATTCAGTTCATAGGAAAGGGAGAAGCCCACCAGATCCATTGCATATAACGGCGTTCCGGACTCAAGAACGCTTAACGGTATGTCTTTCGACTTCATGTAGTCATCCATGTCGTACCAGGGGGCAAAGCATCTTTCACACCACACCCCTTCCACCGTATTTGCAAGCTCATAGAGAAGAAAATATCCGTAATAGGACATGCCGATCTCATATACATCGGGGTAGCAAAGGGCAAAACGGACAGAGACTTCTTCAGGATTTTTCATGACCCTGTTGGGTTCAATGCCCGTGTAGCGGGCTGGTTTCATGATATTATTGGGTATGATTTTCATAATATGGTTTAATCAATGAAGAATGGAGCATTAAGAAGAGAAAAGTGTAATGGTAATTCTTAATTTATGATTCTTTATTGAATGTTAATTCTCCTTTATAATCCGGTTAAGGTCTTCATTGACCATTTTCTGGATTCTTTCCAGCGCCTCTTCGGTCTTTGCCTCAAAGCGCAGAACAAGTATGGGTCCTGTGTTCGAAGGTCTTACAAGCCCCCAACCGTCATCGAGTACCAACCTTACACCATCTATATCGATAATTTTAAACTTACTTCTATAATATTCAGTCAGTTTTTTAACTACGTCGAACTTTATTTCATCCGGACAGTTTATCCGTATCTCGGGTGTTGAGTACAGCTTCGGAAGGTCTTTTAGAAACTCGGAAACAGGCCTCCCATCTCTTTCCATGATCTCAAGGAACCGCAGAGATGCGTAAATGGCATCATCGTATCCGAAAAATCTGTCAGCGAAAAACATATGCCCGCTCATCTCGCCGCCGAGAACGGCATTAACTTCCTTCATTTTCTTTTTTATCAATGAATGACCTGCCTTCCACATAATCGGAATGCCGCCATGCTTTTCAATATCTTCATAGAGGTTCTGCGAGCATTTTACCTCAGACACAAAGTAGGCGCCTTTTTTCTCCCTGAAAATATCTCTTGCAAAAATGATCATAAGATAATCGCCCCAGATAATGTTCCCTTCATTATCAATCACACCGATCCTGTCGGCGTCGCCGTCGTAGCCGATGCCGACATCGGCTTTTGTTTCAACGACCGTTTTTCTGAGGTCAACAAGATTTTTTTCAACTGTCGGGTCTGCAAAATGGTTCGGGAAATGCCCGTCCACATCACAATAAAGGTCTATTACTTCCTGCCCCATTTCCTTCAAAATAGGGAGAGCAACCACGCCTCCAACACCGTTTCCGGCATCTATTACCACTTTGAATTTTTTATTGAGTTTAATATTCCCACGCAAAAACGTGTAGTAATCATCAACGATATTTTTGTACTCTCTGAAGGAGCCTGTTCCGTGGACAAATCTCTCTTCTTCTATTATTTTTCTCAAATCCTGTATTTCATCACCGAAAAGAGTGGCTTTTCCAAAAGCTACTTTAAAGCCGTTGAATTCAGGCGGGTTGTGACTCCCCGTTACCATAATTCCGCCTTCCATCCCGAGATTAAAAAGAGAAAAATAAAACAAAGGGGTAGGCGCCTGCCCAAGGTCAACGACGTTCAGGCCGCTTTCAACCATGCCTTCAACAAGAAGATTTTTAAAATGTTCCGAGCTTAGTCTGCCATCCCTTGCCACAGATGCATTTATTTTACCGCGGTCGGACATGTATGTTGCCAGGGCTCTGCCGATATTTTTCACAACATCGTCAGTTAAGTCTTGCTCTACTGTGCCCCTTATATCATACTCTCTAAAAATCTCTTTATTCATGTTTCCCTCCCTTGATGGCTGCAGGTATTGTCCTTTTGCATTTTATGTTTTTCTTGGTTTTCTCTTGGTCGGTCAACGGCATGTTGGGAATTTTGATCTGCGGCGGTCTGCTTCGCCTTGCGATCCTCCGACGTACGTTCAGTACGTCTGCGGCCTGCAAATCTCGCAGCCCATCCACATCTGCAAAATTCCCAACATGCCGTCGCCCACTCAAACCGGATTTGCATATATGTTTATGCAAACCCGGAATAAAAAATACATTTTCAAATTTTATTTTGTACCTTTTTTGTACTGTTTATCCATTGCTCAACTTGATAACTTTTTAACAAACGCCTTATTATTAAAAGATAATATATTACTCTTTTATGCGTCTTAGTTCTATCGTTACTGCATTCTTTATATCCATACAACTGGCTTCAATAACGTCAGGGTCTCCCCATTCGACAGGGAAACCACCGCCAAACTGTAGCATAATAACATAGGGGAACAAATCATGATAGAAAAAACCGCACATATTGCCTGAGCGATGCCCGCTCAACTCAATTTTTTCCCCAACTTTATGCCCTGCATTGCAATATCCCTTTACTTCCTTTATTGTACCGACTACCCGGTAGCCTATTCCTTTTTCTTCTGACATGATTTTTACCTCCTCCTTATTTTATATCATAACATCTTGTATTTACAAAACATTACCATCATTATATCATGTAACTTTTGACAATACCTTTATTTATATGCAAGTTTATAAACTATGACATTTTGTTTTAATTAACAGCTACCACAAAAAAGCTCAATACGATGTTTGACGTACGTGAAAAACACCATTAAAAATGATACCAATAATTTTAATATTATTGGTATGTTAGTGGATGGAAAAACCGTGAGGGAAAAACTAATGATTTATACGCAACGTGTTGGAACCAGGGTCTTCTTCGCTAGCAAATGGTTAGTATAAAACAATACTCTAAGAATTTCCGTTAGTAATGCATCATGTTATCGGATTAGTTCATTCATTATTCCATACAGAACGGACTCATTCATCGAGTTCCTCCAAACACACCTGGAGCCCAACGGAGTAACGGTTGAAGTCGATCGACAACTCACTCTCATTTAAGTCAAACCGTAGATCGTCTTCGACTTCTTTCTCGATGCGTGTGTACTCGTCCCGTGAGAACGGCCGCTCCCCTGGGTGGCGGATGCATATTTCTGCAACAGTTGGCGCCCAGAGACGACCCGCAGCGACCTGGTCCGCCAAGTCTATTTCGCGCAGCTCATCGACGAGGAGCCAGCGCGTGTTGCCTTCATAATCAAAAAAGAGAACCATATAGCGGCAGGGGGAGGCTTCGGCATCGTAAGTCTGCTTGCCGATCATAGGCGCGAAATCAGCCGTTTCGTTGAGCAATGCAAAGGACATTGCGACCGAGACAAGCTGGATGTTCTCACGGACCGCACGCTGTGCTTGCCGTATCGTTGCATGGTCGTCGTGCTCAAGGGATAGAGTCCTCGCGGCAGCATGATAACCATCGAGACGGGCGGCAGCTCGGTAGCTCTTTGCCCAGCGTTGGAAAGCGCCCTTGGAAATTTCTTTTCCTGTGGTTACCACAGCATCTTCGGTATTATTTCGAACAGGCTTTCTTCTTATTTTCATAGACCCTCGTCAACCGAATCTCCGCATGTGATCCGGTACTCATTTCCTTTTCCAACCGAAATTATTAATGACCTTCGTGGCTTCTGCAACTTTATCTTTGCTTTGTTGCCATAGCTCCTCTATAACTTCCTTTATTTCATCGGAATCGCCTAAATCTCGAACTTTGTGAGAGCGGGAATAGACTCGTGTATATCTTGCATCTTCACGATAAGATTTTTCAGTTGTCCTAAATCCAGCTTTAGCAAACGCCTTCACCAACTGTTGACGGAATGTTCCGTCGGTCATTGGGCCTACCTCCAAAATGATACTTACCTTTTGAGCTTGTTGATATCTGACAAACCAGAGTGAAACTGGATAAGGGGATCGCCAACCCACGACAGGTTCGTATTCGTGCATTGCGCGCGCCCATTCTTTCGGAACGAACCACAACTCCCCCGGTGCGCTGTATGTTTGTTTAAATTTGCTATGGTTCTTTGTGATAAAGCCATCAGCAGCCTCTCCAAACCCCGTGGTGGCACCATACTGGACAATCAGATCTATGGCGCCTTTATGCTTCCGGTAAATTGATTTACATAAATCCTCAAGCTCTTTGTCTTGCATGGTTTCTCTCCTTAAAATGTTCAGGTAATGGCGGAGGAACGTTTGTGCATCCTCAGGTATGCGGCTCCGGTTCTGCTCCGCTACCTTTCCTGCCGCTTTATAGAGCGCAACATAGCTCCAGGGAATATAATACGATTCTTTAGCTGCCGTTGAGGGTTCGTCACCGTCGAGGGTAAGGATCACTGGGATAATTACATCAACGTCCGGGAAGGTCTTCCTGACGCGCTCTTTATACTTGACGAGTTGACCCTTGGATTCCTTGGTCCGTATCTTCTTCTCAATCAGTAGAATGAGGCGGTTTTCCTTGCTATAGATGAGCAGATCGATGTTGCTCCACTCACGCCGCACTTCCACATCAGAGAAATTCATTAATTCCACTTTGGCCGGGGACAAACCGAAGTCGGCCTGCTCATTATCGAGCAATAGCGTTGAGATAAATCGTCTCACAAAGGTATCGAGCAGACCGTGGCTTTCTCTCGGGTTTAGAAGCCAGGCCAAAACATTACTGTGCCGTATTTCTGCCTGTTCGATGCGAAGCACTTGAAGGATATTGAATTCACTCAGTTTTGCTGACAACTCCTCCAATTCACTATTGCCGACAAGGAATTCGGCCAGGCTGCGGTGTTTCAAATCATTCATGCTTTCGTTTGATTCAGTCATTATGGAACCTCAACATGAAAAATGTATTTACTATAAGTGGCATTCTATCTAATACTATTCGGGCCAACATAGGTTGTCAAGAATTATACGACCTTCAACTGGCAATCTTAATGATAAATGTTGAAATTCAATATTCTCGGGACTAAAGAAATAGAGATACGATCTATTACTGACTGAAATATAGCATACATATCGTAATTACGACAAACTCTCAACTTCAAGAAGCTGTACGTGGTTCAGTGAGTATAAATCATTTGTTTTTCCCTCACCATTTTTGTGTCGTGTAAGTATCTGATATTATGGGTTATTAAAATAAGTTTTTGATGTGGGTTTTTCCCTCATCAACACTTGCTCTCTTCAATTGTGACGCTGATTGCCAGGCGTATCTGTCCCCACAAACTGACCATTTCTACGATGAGGTTTTTTACGCAGAGAATATTGGTTGCCACTCGATATGATTTATTTCAGGCAAAACTTTGCTGCATACAGTTGTTGTTACTGCAGCTTTATGGAAATAAGATGGATTTATATCAAATCAACACAGGTAAAAAATAATAGAGATTAAAAAGCTTAGTGATGATAAAATATTACACTGAACCTTTCTATAGTCCTTATTGAGGATTTATAGTGGTGAATTAAACTGAAAATACTTTGGAGGTAAGGATTATGATTTTTCATGTCATGCTTGAGCACGCCGAAGATGGCTGGATTGTTGCCGAATGTCCTGCGCTTCCTGGTTGTGTCTCTCAGGGAAAAGATGAAGAAGAAGCGCTTGAGAATATTAAGGAAGCTATCACTGCCTGGTTATGGGCTGAAGACCAAAAGGCAATGGAAGGACTCTCTTGCAAACCTGATTATCAACCCATTGTTGTTGCGGTGTAACCGTGGGTAAATTAGGAAATATTTCCGGTAAAGAAGCGGTTAAAGCATTTCAGAAAGATGGTTGGCAAACTATTGGTCAGGTTGGGAGTCATGTGGTAATGGTTAAACCTGATGTCCGTGTTAATCTGTCCATACCTCAACATAAGGAATTGTCCACTGGTACGCTTCGTGCATTGATCCGGAATGCCGGTTTAACTGTAGAGCGGTTTTTAGAATTACTATAGCGGGAAACATCCCCCGCTGTTTACTCCACAAACGCTGCGCCGACAATACCGGCATCTTCACCGAGTTTCGCTTTCTCTATCTTTAAGCCGGCAAGGGATGCCTGCATTGTCCTTTTCTCCATCGCAGCCTTTACATCCTCAATGAAATATTTTGACCCATATACAACCCCGCCGCCAAGTATTACAACCTCAGGATTTAAAAGATTTACAAGGCTTGCCAGGGCAGCGCCCGCATATTCAATAACTTCTCCCCATGTTCTTCTGCAAAGAGTATCTCCAAGCAGATATGCTTCTTCGATATGGCCTGTATGGAGCGAGCCGATGTTGCATTCTATTATGTCCCATAGTTTCCCTCGATATCCCTCCTCAACTTCAGTCCTTACTCTTTCTATTATATATGAGCCTCCGCAGTATGCCTCAAAACAGCCTTTGTTTCCGCAATGGCATTTGTAACCGTAGGGATTGACTATAATGTGTCCCACCTCGCCTCCGACATGAGAAAATCCCCTGTAGATTTTCTTATCTACAATGATTCCGCCGCCAATGCCGGTTCCAAAAGACACCCCGATCACATCATCGGGAACTTCTTTCAATCCGAATTTCCATTCACCGTATACTGCTGCATTTACATCATTCTCAATAAAAGTATCTATACCGCACATTTTTTCAATGTCGCCTCTTAAAGACACATTGTGCCAATCAAGATTCGGTGAAAACAGAACATTTTTAGTAGTTTTATCAATTTGTCCGGCACAGGCTATGCCCACCCTTTTCACCTCTTCTGTTTTAATATTGCCTTCCTTAACAATTGTCCTTATTAATCCGGCAATGTTGTCCCTGACTGCCGCGTAACCCTTTTCGCTCTCAGCAGGAATCTTCTTCTTGCAGGTAACCCGTCCTGATTCGTCAACCAGACCGGCTATAATTTTTGTGCCGCCAATATCAATACCGATACGCATATTAAACCTCAGTGAATAGTCGTTAGTGAACAGTGAATAGTAAAAATCAAACCCGTAACTCATTAATCTCAGTGAATAGTTGTTAGTGTATGGTTTAACCCCGCTTAATGCGGGACATAGTAAAAAACAAAATCAGAACCAAACCGTAAACTCCTTCGTTTCCCGGTTTTTTCACTATTCACTGTTCACTAACGACTATTCACTTTTTTTATCATCTCTTTCATCATCTGCGCATTCTTTACTGCCTTGCCCAGATGACAGTTGTTGAAGAATACAAAGGTATTCCCTGCTTTGCTGGAAATATCCATTATCGGATCAACGAATTTTTCAAGTTCCTTCTCCGAGTAAAGATAATCGTATCTAACATTTACCGGTTCGTTAAACCATGCCTTGTTCCTTCCATGAAACCGGAAATATCCTGTATCTGACGTAAGGACAGGGTAAAATGGTAATAGGCCCTTCAGCCTGGGTTCGTCAACAATGCAACAGCCGAAAGACAATTCTTTAAGAATATCAAGATATCCATTATCAAACCATTTTGCATTCCTGAATTCTACCATTGATTCAAAATTTTCAAACTCTTGCCTAAGCATCTTCAAATAGTCTATGTTTTTACTGTCAGGCAGAAACGTATAAGGAAACTGAAAAAGAAGCGCCTTCAGACTGTCACCCAGAGGACTTACCCCGTCCTTAAAAAGTGTGCACTGCTCTTTGGGGCTTCCGGTCCTTTCATGGGTCAGGCCCTTATAGGCTTTTACCACAAAAGAAAAATCCCTTGATGTTTTCATCGAAAAAGACTCCATAGTCTTCTTTGAAGGCATCGAATAGTATGTGTAATTGACTTCGAGTGCCCTGAAGCCTAATGTTTTTTCATAATATGGCAGCATTTCATGCTTTTTTATATGTGCAGGATATACCTCTCCCACCCAGTCATCAAAGGAAAAACCGCTTGTACCTATAAGTATATCGCCCATAATAAAGCCTTGTTCATGGTTCACATTTCACGGTTCACAGCCTCTGCCTCTTTATCCTTTTACCTTTTCATGTTTACGTTTTAATTTGACATATTTTGCCAATATCTAAATAATATATATGAACATTTCAAATCTCAAGGTAAAAAGGAGCGGCCATGGAAAAACAGTATGTAATCGACGAATTCACGTTAAGAGATACGTGGAGGCTGTTCCATATTATGTCTGAATTTGTTGAAGGGTTTGAAAACCTTTCCGATATACACCCTGCTGTGAGCATATTCGGCAGCGCACGGTGTCAAAAAGGCGAAGCTCTTTATGAACAAACGTTTAAGTTGTCGAAGATGCTTGGAAAAAACGGTTTTAATATTATTACCGGCGGCGGCGGCGGCGTAATGGAGGCTGCGAACAAAGGCGCAAAAGAGGCAGGGGTAAAATCAGTGGGCATAAACATTGAACTTCCCTTTGAGCAGAAACCGAATCCATACTCAACACTCAGATTAAGCTACCGGTATTTTTTTGTACGGAAGGTCATGTTTATAAGATACGCCATGGCGTACATTATCATGCCCGGAGGGTTCGGAACGCTGGATGAGTGTTTTGAAGCCATTACCCTTATCCAGACAAAGAAGGTAAAACCATTTCCTGTTATACTTGTGGATTCCTCATATTGGAAGGGGCTTATGGATTGGATTAATGGTACCCTTCTGTCTCAGGGCAAAATCTCCAAAGAAGATCTGAATATATTCAGGATCATGGATGATCCTGAAGAGATTACCGAGTACATAAAAAAATTCGTTATTTTATAATAGATGGTTCCTTGAATATTCCAACTATTTGGATAGGTTAACAATGGTCCAATAAAGACCTTTTACTACCTCTGCCATTTTGTTGAAATCAAGCGTATCAATCGTGTCCGTGGTTTCATGATAATTACGGTTCCTGTAGAATGCAGTGTCGGTAATCATCAGCGCCTTATAATGAAAACGCCAGAAGCTCTGATGGTCTGAAAAATCAATACCAGGGAGAAAGGACGGTGCGGCTATGGACTCTACTGGCATGTTAGCTGCTTCCGAAATATTTTTTCTTACGCTCTCAACGAAGTCTCCCTGCCCCCATTTTCCGACTACTGAAATAAAGTTGCCAATGTCAGGATAAAACCATTTAAGGAAAAATACCGGATATTTCTGGGATTTGGGTGTATCGGAGAAATATCCGATCATCTCAAGCGATATCATTGCACGGACCTGAACACCCGCATTTGCAAGTGATTCTGCGTGCACGTAGCTTCCCATATGGCGGGTACGGAACAATTTCGGTTCTTCAAGGGTGTAGGCCACAAAATCAATACGGTATTTAAGAGAAGGTTTCAGACTATTTACAAGACGGCTGAGTTCCAGAAGTCCTGCAACCCCGCTTGCGTTGTCGTCTGCGCCCGGCTGATTTCCATGAACATCATAGTGTGCTCCCACTACAATTCTCTCCCCGTCCTCAGGGCCGAAGGAACAAATCACATTTTTATACTCGTTCTTATCATAAACAAATGACTGTATCCGGGTAGTACAACCGGTTTTATTGAATTCCTTGAGGATATACTCAGCGCTTTTATTAAGGGATTTGATGTTCTTATAATTTCTGGGCGGATCTATTGTTGTAAGTGCTTCCACGTCCTGCCTCATTTGTTTTATGTTAACAGGTATGTTTATTGACTTTGATTGACTGTTTGCAGAAAAACCATTGTCAACAGTGAAAAACATAAGTAGGATTATTAAAGCACAAGTGTACTTTGTATACCCGATGAAGCAGAAACTTTTATTCTTCTTTGGTAAATTTGCGGTATTTTTCATGCGTCCTGTAGATGCATTGCTCGGGTCAGCGGATCAGCCTTATCATATATTTCTCGACAAAATGGTGCGGATAATAGGAAAGCTTGGCCTCACGCAGGCCTTGCAACCCCAGATCCTGTTCCCTGTTAATGTAAGGCACATTCTCCCATGCCTTTTCGCAGAACTGTTGATTTACAATCTGATACAATCCCGGTATATCCGGATCGGCCTTTTCTATATGCACAACTGCTGTTTCATCATTCAGCAATTCGCCTATTGTAAAGGCCATAACCTTTTTTTCAACCATAACCACCCCGCCCTTCAGCTCAAGGGCGCTGTAATTATGCAGCACTTCACGGACAGCCTCCCATTCGCTGGAAAGGTTCAGGTCTTCTTCGCAGCGCTTTAACAGGCACCATTTTTCCTGAAGCTTAAGGCATTCGTCTATATGATGTTGGTCCAGAGCCTCATATTCAAAATTATATGAACGAAATAACTGGTTTATATGATTTCTTTTTGAACGGTATTTGTTTCCGGCAAGTGCCACAAGATCATCTCTCAGGTAAACATAATCAAAATGTTCCCTGGCAGGCTCAATTATAAGGTGTTTCAAACCGTTGAGCTCTGAGGCAAGTAATTCATCTGCCCGTTCGATACGGGGATCAGAAGCGTTCTTTTCCTTTGAGAGCCATTCAAGGAGGACAAAGGCAGCTTCACGTCGTGATGCCGGCCCCATTGGTTCCATAGCATAAAAACTATCATTGCTGTCCCGGCATATTATCATTAACCAGTCCTTATAGCATGACCACTGAAAGCGGTATAGAGAGCGCCATATAAAAAGGTTTGTAAAAGTCCACTCAGAAACACGAGGTTGACATTGTTTTAATATATTTTTGAATATGTCACGATCTTGTAAATCAATCGGTTTGAAATCAGGGAATTCAGGTATTTTTGACATGTTAACCGAATCTGTACTGAATTCCGAATTCCCCTCTTGGATATGTCCAGTCAATAGCCCCTTCGATGCATGCTACCCTGCACGTCCCGCATTCGAGGCAGCCTGCGTATTCCACAACTATCTCATCAGTTTCTTCGTTATATGTATAAAGATGCCCCGGACAGATATACAGGCAATATTTTGCTTTGCATTTACTTCTGCATATATCATGATTTATTTTTATGTGGCTGTCCCTGCTGTCTGTTTTGAATGCATCAAGGGCAAGTTTTTCATCAACTTTCATTACGTGGCACCTATATATTTTTCATTCTGTAAAGTATTTTTAATCCTTTCATGCTCAATGCGCCTGAATTTTTCAGTCCTTCCCATATGGTCTTGCTTAACTTTTCCTTTGGTTCCCTGCCGAACCACATTGCCTTTTCAACAAGCCCAGGGAAAAGATTCGGATAATATGAGAAAAAATCATCATTATCGAGAAATTCAGGCATCTCCTTGTAATTATAAAGATCTTTCAAGACAAAACTATCTTTCAGTCTATCTTCATAATAGGAAAGTGTTTTTGCCGAATAGTCATCCGATGACTTTGCCTTGATGATTGTTTCCGCCGCAATTATACCTGATGCTATAGCAAACTCCATACCTCTCACTGTTACGCCCATATTCAAGGCAAAACCTGCTGCATCGCCGGTTACCAGAATGTTGTTTCCGTAAAGTTTCGATATGCCGTTGTAGCCTGATTCCGGGATTATATGGGCAGCATATTCTGCAAGCGTGCCTCCATCAATAAGCCTCTTAATCTCATATCTTTCTTTAAAAGCATCTATCAATGTATGCGCTTCTATGGTGGGGGACTTTTCCATAAGAGCCCTTATTCCAACCACTATGCCCAATGAGATTGTCTCTCTATTCGTGTACAGAAATCCGCCGCCGAACATCCCTTTTGTAACATCACCCACAAAAAGCTGTGCAACACCTTCGTCTTTATCCACATTAAATCTGTCGTTTATCTTCTCTTCGGAAAGCTCAATCACTTCTTTAATACCTACGGCATAACTTTTCGGCTTCATTTTAGGCCTGAGCCCGGCCTGTTCAGCCATGAATGAAAGAGCGCCGTCTGCTGCAACCACTACGTTTGCGTATATCTCCTCTTTGCCCGCTTTTATACCAGCCACATTTTCGCCTTCCCATAACAGGGAGTCCACCCTGTATTTTGGTATGACAAAAACGCCTTTCTCCATCAGTCTGTCTGCCAGCCACCTGTCAAAATGTGCCCTTAAAATTGTATAGCTGTGAGCTTCCTGCCTGAATTTATCTCCGGTAAAGTCTACTCCGATGGAATTTGTTTCTCCCAGCAGGCTCCACCTTTCCCTGACGACCTTTCTCTCAAAGGGAGCGCCATCAAACATGGTTCCTGTAAGTTCACCGATTTGTTCGAGATAAAGCCTTCCGCCTGTTACGTTCTTGCTGCCGGGGAAATCCCCCCTCTCAACAACTATTACCTGCATATTCTGTTCAGCAAGCATATACGCACAGGCAAGCCCTGAAAGACCCCCACCGACAATGACTACATCAATCTTTTCCATAATTAATTCATTATTAAACTATTTTTCTTTAATAATCAACTTTGATTTGATTAAGTTTTCCGGTTTTTTTTATTGGATATTTTTATCCTTCAACATCTTTTTTTATTAATCTTTTGTTTCTACGAGACAAAGCCAGGAAACTTCAGTCAAAAATCTTCTTGACAAATATTTTCAACACATGTAATTGTACCTTTAACTGCACATTAATGTTGGGGAATTGTTATTAATAGAAGAATCAAAAGCATTTATCTCTCGCAGAGTACGCAGGGTACACAGAGAAAGGCAGAAGTAAATTTTACCCGCAGGATGTGCGGGTGAATAGTATGTATTATTTTTTATACTTACGATCAATATGTAAAAATAAAGTTGAGAAGAGGAAAACTGACAATTTAATGTTTCCGGATTCACATAATCGTATATGTGAATCCGGGTTGAGTGGGCAGTGGCATGGCAGTGATGTTTCAGATTCGGATGGGCTGTGAGTCTTGTAGACCGGAAACTATACTTTATGTATGTTGGAGGGCACAAGGCGATGCAGAACGCCGAAGATGAGCATTACAATCATGCCGCTGACCGAACAAGGAGAGCACTCTCAAAAGAGTAAAAATCTTTTGATATTACTTACAAAACTAGGGGGTTATACATGGCAGCGAATAAGACAATGGAGAATCAGGAATTTCAGTATCTACCATTAAAGAGCATCATACTGGAAAAACAGATAAGATCATCAATCGACAAAACAACAGAATCCTTTAAAGCTCTTGTGGCATCCATTAAAGAAAAGGGTGTACTGGAACCTGTCCTTGTAACACCAAAGGATGATAAATATCTCCTCCTCTGCGGAGAAAGAAGATATCTTGCCGCCTACAATGCAGGTCTTGAAATTATCCCGGCAAGGGTAGTAAATACCATTACACAAAAAGATGAAATCCTTGCCATTCAACTGACTGAAAATCTCCAGCGTGAAGACTTGAATCCCATAGATCAGGCAAATGGGATGCTTGCCTATATTAAGGCAAAGCATCCTGATAAAAATTATAATGTGGACGGGGTAATGAGTGACTTGGTGAGTTATAACCGTAGGCCGGAAGGCCTGGCTGAAGAAATTGCTCTCACTGTGAGAGCAATTATTGAAATCTCTGCAAAGTCAATACAGACGCTGCATCGCACGATATCGCTTTTAAAACTCGTCCCTAAAATTCAGGACGTAATTTCTGCTGGAACACTCCCGGTTTCCCAGGGATATCTTTTTGCCGCGAACCTTGGGACCCCCGATTTTTTTACCATCTTCGATGAAATACTTGAGACGCCTGTAACAAATGCAGTGCTTGAAAAGAAACTCACCGCGTACAAAAGGAGAAAACCCAAATCAACAGAACCTAAACCGATACCTATGAAAATAAAGGTTGCAAGCCTGCAGACTATAGAATCATACTTTGAGAAGAAGACCGGTATGTACGCCAAATCAAACCTTCAGACATTTCTCGATGAATTGAAAGTTTTATCCTCATTGATAGAACAGCAGATTAAAACAGCCCCGGAAAGTGTGCCAATAAAACCGGTAACAAAACCTGTTCCGCAGATATAAAGAGTTAGGTGTTCAACATTAGTTACAAAGGACTTGAACGTTGTCTGTGCGTCTTAAGCGATGCACCAGTGAGTGATTCGCAAGAAGAATGACAGATGGGTCAATAGCCACGGCGAAAGAAAAACGACCCGATTATCAGGTGTTGTGAAGACTTGCAAATGTAATTTAATTATACGATAATAATCCAGTGGGTTATCTATGACTAATAAAAATACATTCAGCGGTTTGGGGCCAAAGGAAGCCGAATTTGTTGCCCGGCTCACATACGAGAAGAAGACCATTCTATCTGCTGCCGACATAACCGGCTTTCTGCCGCCGGAATTTAAGTACCGCAACCAGCTTGTCTATACCTTAAAACAAAAGAAGATACTTACCCCCATCAAACGCGGGTTTTATGTGTTTACGCCATTGGAGGCAATCTCCACGGGCCTGCGGGTCAACGAATTCCTCATTCCGCCAATTTTCTTTCCCCGAAAAGGCTATTACATCGGATATTCGACCATGTTTAATTACTATGGATTTACAGATCAGCTCTTTCAGACCGTCTATGTGCTCAACACGTCCCTCTTTCAGGAGCGTACCATTTGCGGCGCCTCGTTCAAATTTTTGAAGGTTTCAAAAGACCGGATGTACGGGATCGAGACTATAAGAGTGGACAACACGGATGTACAAGCCAGCTCCAAAGAGAGAACGCTTGTTGATCTTATATATTTTAACAGACCAGTTGGTGGTGTCGAGAGGGCCGTTGAGATTCTGACAAGGATGATAAGAGAAAAGGGGTGTGACATAAGTAAACTTGTTGAGTGTGCATCACTGTTTCCCAATGCTACGGTAAGAAAACGGATAGGAGTTGTCCTTGAGAGCCTCGGCATTGTAGAGACTGCCCTGACTCCATTAATAGAGAGCGTGAAGAAAACTGCCATAAGCTCCCTGACGGATTCACGAAAAGGCACATTGAACAAAACGTGGAGGGTCATTGTCAATGCTCCACAGAAATAAGGATGACTTTGTTAGAACCCTGAATCAGGTGGCCATGCAAACGGGCTTTCTGTTGACCCTTGTAGAAAAGGATTATTACTTGACCCTTGTCCTCTCCCGCCTTAATGAGTTGAGCCCTGACCTTGTTTTTAAAGGAGGAACTTGTCTGAACAAAATCTATTTCTCCTATTACCGGTTGAGCGAGGACCTTGATTTCACCATGCGCCTGCCCGCAGATGCGGCAACACGGGCAATACGCAGGAAGTGTATTGAGCCGGTAAAGGAAGGCATCGAGGCATATGCCGCACAATTCGACATGAGGATTGACAACACGGAAGAGGCGGGACGCAATGAATCAAGACAGTATGTATATCACTTTCTCTACAAGTCTGCTGTCCTGCCCGTTGAATCAAAGATCAAGATGGAAATAGGACTGCGTTCCAACCCGATCTGCACACCGGAAAGAAAAAAGGTCCAGCACGGATTTCTCCACCCCTTTACCGGGGAACCGCTCTTTGATACAAAAGAGGTCTTCTGCCTGACCCTCAAAGAGATCGTTGCTGAAAAACTGCGGGCTGCGGCAACGAGGGAAACCATTGCCCCGCGTGATTTCTACGATATCGACTATATCATCAGAAACGATTTTAATGTTACGGAACCGGAAGTATTAACCCTATTCCAAAGAAAACTTGAAGAGGACAAGGCAGATACAGACCTTGCCCGATACAGCCTTAACCTTGGAAGAAGTACTGGTGAGATTCAGGATATGAGAGGACGCATTAAAGAAGAACTTTATGAGGTACTCACCCCTGCAGAACGGAGCAGATTTGATCTTGATGCTGCCCTGGGGCGGATAAATGCAGCCTTTGCGGGGTTGCATTGATGGGGAAGAATTAAGCGGTTTTTGATGGAGGCGGGGGATAGGAAGTGTTGGGGATGGGGGAAGGCGTTATTTCAATGCTTGAATTAAAAATCCATTTAACATTCAGGTTGAAACCGTTTGTATTTTTGATCCCATAGGGGTAGAATTTTCGCATACAGGAAAAAGGGGCGGTTTCAATCCAAATGATGCAGCTTGCTGCAGGGTTACTACTTTCCCTCGCCCCTTCGGGGGAGAGGGCGGGGTGAGGGGGGTATGAGCCTCTTTCCAGTAGAATTGGGAATTTTGGATTCAACCCATTCGAAATGCCCAGCTTCTCTTTCAAAATAGTATTTCTTGCAATACCTTGTCTGTATTGGTTCTACAGAGATTTTGGAAGTTTCTGCCACAGTGGCAGAAAAATGTTTGCGAAATGAAAACTGTGAGTTGTTACTCATCACAGTTATGGAAGAAAGGCGGAGGACATGGTTTTGAATCTGATACCGGTATACCTCCAATAAAGATAATATTACTTGTAATCCCTACAATAAGATAATGTTCAACATCCAAACTGAAATTGTTTGTATTTTCCATCTCATAGGGGTAGAATTTTCGCATACAGGAAAAAGGGGCGGTTTCAATTACACATTGTAAATTTAGAATTGGGAAGTTAGAATTTAGGAAAACCCTGAATACACAGTTTTCAAAATGCATGTTGTGGATATGCTTGTCTGTATTGGTTTTACGGAGATTTTGAAATTGGTTGACACAGTGTCAACGGAAAGTTGTGAGCTGAATAATATGAGTTATAGACTATTACCTGTTGGATGTTTTGAGACCGATGAATAGGGCATGTATGATTGCAAAATTTGGCCCCAGAAGTTCAGTTACAAAGGACTTGAACGTTGTCTATCTGTCTTAAGCGATGCACCGGTGACTGATTCGCAAAGATGTGACAAAAATATATGGTTTAGGAACCTGAAGCTATAGAAATTAAGGGTTTAAACAATGCGCAACGACATGAGAAAAGGTTCGGGAAATGACCAGTGAAGAATTGAAAAAACTTGAAGAAACACTCTGGAAATCAGCGGATACAATGCGGGCTAATTCTGACCTAAAATCCTCCGAATATTCTACGCCCGTCATGGGCCTTATTTTCCTGAAATTTGCCGATAACCGTTACAGTAACTACGAAAAAGAGATTATAGAGGAATACAACAGCCTGAAAGGCACCAGACGGGAAAAGCCGATAAGTCAGATAGCTGTGGAAAGATGCGGCTTTTATCTGCCTGACCATGCCAGATATGACTATCTTCTCGGTTTATCCGAAGACAAGGAAGTGGACAAGGCTATCAAAAAAGCCATGGAAGCTATTGAAGAGTATAAGCCAGAATTGAAAGGAGTGCTTCCCCAGGATGAGTATTTACGTCTTGTCCGTACCGATAAGACTATCCCCAACCAGCTTCTGAAGAACTTTTCCAATATCCCCAGGGATGCTTCTTATGACATGTTCGGCCAGATTTACGAATATTTCCTTGGTAATTTTGCCATGGCTGAAGGACAGGGCGGCGGGGAGTTTTTTACCCCGCGTTCTGTTGTCCGCCTAATGGTTGATATCGTAGCGCCTTATAATGGTACCGTCTTTGACCCTGCCTGCGGCTCCGGCGGCATGTTTGTCCAGTCGGCGAAATTTGTGGAGCATCGCAGTAAAGAGCTTGCAGAAAACGAAGAGTCGAGCCTCTTTGTATATGGTCAGGAAAAGACCCTTGAAACGGTGAAACTTGCCAAGATGAATATTGCTGTCAACGGTCTGAGGGGCGATATAAGACAGGCTAACACATACTATGAAGACCTTTTTGAAAGCTTTGAAAAGTTCGATTATGTTCTTGCCAATCCGCCCTTTAATGTGGATGATGTGAATTTGAGCCGTGTAGAAAAAGACAGGCGTTTCAACACATACGGTGTACCACGTAATAAATCAAAGCAGAGCAAGAAGGATAAAGGCAAAGACACGGTGCCTAACGGCAACTATCTTTGGATTAATCTCTTTGCCACTTCCCTGAAACCTACAGGCCGGGCAGCCCTTGTCATGGCCAATTCAGCGTCAGATGCCCGCCACAGCGAGGCTGATATTCGCAAAAGGCTAATCGAAGAGAACCTTATCTATGCAATGCTTACCCTGCCTTCAAACATGTTCTACACGGTAACGCTCCCGGCAACGCTCTGGTTTTTCGACAGGGCCAAGCCGGATAACCGCATTCTCTTTATTGACACCCGCAATATTTTCACTCAGGTTGACCGTGCCCACAGAGAATTCTCAGACGAGCAGATACTCGATATCGCCATAATCAGCCGCCTCCAGAGAGGCGACCGCAAGGGCTTTATCCGCCTTATTGACCGCTACTTTGAAGCAGGCATGGAACGGTTGAAGGAAAACAAGGAAAAGATAGTGGAGGTATCGAAGGCCATCGGCGACTTTCTCAAAACATATAAGAAAAACGAATTACCAGACTTTGCGGCGCGTCTCGAAGAGATTAGAATATTAGAGGCTGCATATGCGGGACATTGCACGGATACTGTGGGGAACGGTTGCGACCTTTCCCTACAAATAGATAAGGCCAACAGTGCGCAACGGACATTGGCTGCTGCTTTTGCACCATTCTTTGCGGTCATTCATGAAATACTCAAGACAATAGACAAAAAGATGCGCCTTCTTGAAAAAGAACATGGCAATAGCAAAGAAGCAAAAACAATAAAAGTTGATCTGGACATCCTCCACAAAGAGATAAAGGACGCCGAATATTTCTTTATTCACATCAACTGGCTTCAGGAGCGGTTCCCCGATTCAAGATATGAGGATGTGACAGGTCTCTGTAAACTTGCCACGCTTGACGAAATAAAGGAACAGGATTATTCCCTCAATCCGGGCCGGTATGTGGGTGTCGTCATTGAAGAGGACGGAAAAACCGAGGAAGAATTCATCGAAGAAATTGTTTTAATGAACGATGAACTCAACAAGCTGAATAAAGAGGCACGAGAGCTGGAAGACATTATAAATCATAACATCAGACAGCTTGCTGGAGAATAACAAGCCTGGCAGAGAATCAAATTAACGGCAATTATGTTGACTTATTGCCAATGATTTGACTAAGTTAAAAATATTTACTTATTGGTATAGGATTTATTTGCCGGAGAAAAAGGCAGGGCAAAAGTAATGCGTTTCGTCGAATCAAAACACATTGAGTACAAACGCGAACTTTCTGAAACACTGGAAAAGGAAGTGGTTGCTTTTCTCAACACCGGCGAAGGCGGCGTTATTTACATCGGTATTGACAGCAAGACTCAGACCGTGTGGAACGTCACTGATGCTGATGCAGTTCAGTTGAAAATAAAAGACCGGATTAAAAATAATATTGCACCGTCAACACTGGGCTTGTTTGACGTATTACTGGGACGGATGGACGATAAAAACATCATCAAAATCAATATCGCCAGCGGACCGGAGAAACCTTACCATATCAAAAAACTGGGCATGTCGGAAAAAGGTTGTTTTATCCGCGTCGGTTCAGCGGCGGAACCAATGTCCTCAAGGATGATCGAAGAAATGTTTGCCGGACGTTCGAGAAATTCCATCGGGCTGATGCGTTCGCCCAAAAGAGAACTCTCGTTTGAACAACTAAAAATTTACTATCAGGAAATGGGGTTTCACCTCAATGAGCATTTTGCCGCCACCCTGGAACTGTTGACGCCCGACGGACTATACAATTACGCGGCTTATCTGTTATCCGACAAAAACGGCATATCCATTAAAGTTGCCCGGTATAACGGCAAAACCCGCGTTGATCTTGCCGAAAACAACGAATACGGCTATTGCTGTCTTGTGAAGGCCACCAAACAGGTGCTGGACAAACTGGATGTGGCAAACAGGACGTTTACAAAAATTACCTCCAAACAGCGGCTGCAAAAACGGATGATGGATGAAACAGCGCTACGTGAGGCGGTGATCAACGCAATTGTCCATAACAATTATTCCTATGAAGCTCCTCCAAAATTCGAGTTATTCTCGGACCGTATGGAAATCACCTCCACGGGAGGGCTGCCTTTCGGTTTGAACAGAGATGACTTCTTTTCCGGCATTTCAGTTCCCCGCAATAAGGAATTGATGCGGGTTTTTAAAGACCTTGATCTTGTTGAATATCTCGGCTCAGGTATCCCGCGTATTCTTCAAAAATACGACGCCTCCGTGTTTCAGTTCTCAGAAAATTTTACACGTATTGTCTTCCCCTACGAAGAGGGGTATTCGGAAGGTCTGGAATATGCCCCCCAAGTCACCCCCCAAGTCACCCCCCAAGTGGTACGATTGCTCACAGTCATTAAAAGGGAAATGAACCGTGATGAACTGCAAAGTGCCCTGCAATTAAAGGATAGAAAATCTTTTAGAGAACTGTATATTAAGCCTGCTTTGGCTGCCAAGTTGATTGAGATGACGATCCCGGACAGTCCCAACAGCAGATTGCAGAAATACAAACTCACAGCACAAGGGGAAAATATCCGGCAGATTGCGGGGAAAGAATGAAGGGGTGGGCTCGTATTAAGGCAAAAGACCTTGTCACATTTAAAACGGGCAAGTTGGATTCGAATGCTGCCGAGGCAGACGGGAAATATCCCTTTTTCACATGTGCCCAAGAAACATACAGAATCAATAAATGTGCGTTTGATACTGAGTGTGTTTTGCTTGCAGGTAATAACGCAGATGGCATATTTCCCCTCAAGTACTATAAAGGGAAATTTAATGCTTACCAAAGAACTTATATTATTGAACCAAAAGATCGTAACGAAATAAATACCCGCTATATTTATGAATCATTCAAGTTATTTTTAAAATCCTTCGAGCAAACATCCACCGGAGCAACAACCAAGTTTCTTACAATGGGAATCTTGAATAATCTATGGATTTCCAAACCACCTCTCCCCATCCAACGCAAAATTGCCGCTATCCTCTCCGCTTATGACGATTTGATTGAAAACAATAATCGCCGGATTGCCATTCTGGAAAAGATGGCTGAGGAAATTTACCGGGAATGGTTTGTGCGTATGCGCTTCCCGGGGCATGAGAAGGTAAAATTTCATAAGGGTGTGCCTGAGGAGTGGGAAACATTGCGGTTGGGAATGGTTCTTGAGCTTGCCTATGGTAAAGCTCTGAAGGAACATGAGAGAATACAGGGTCCATTTCCAGTTTATGGTTCTAGTGGAGTTGTAGGATATCACAATAAACATATCGTTAATGGTCCGGGTATAATTGTTGGTCGCAAAGGAAACGTTGGGAGTGTAAGTTGGTCCGACAGTGATTTCTATCCAATTGATACAGTTTATTACGTGAAATCAGCCATTAGTCTCTATTACCTGTTCTTTTTGTTGCAAGGTTTGAACTTTCTAAATAGTGACGCTGCGGTTCCAGGCCTTAACAGAAATCAGGCGTATTCAAGTATAGTCTATGTCCCTGAACCATCGCTGCTGGTTATATTCGATGATACAATGAAATGTATCTTTACCATGAAAAGGAACCTTTTCATTAGGAATTAAATGTTGGTAACCTCCCGCAACATCCTCCTCTCCCGCCTCATTACCGGCAAACTTTCTGTCGAAGACCTGGATATCCATTTTCCGCCGAGCATGGGGAACTCTGAGTCTGCCGAAGGGGGCGAATCCGGTGCCTAACTTCATTTCTGAGACTCAGATAGAAAAAGCTATCACCTACCTTCTTACAAAAAAGTTCGGCTGGCGGCATATGGATTGCTTCACCAAAGAACCGGACGCTCTCAAGGATGGTTCCGGGCGGGACAATAAGACCGAAGTCGTACTATTTGACATCCTTAAAAGGCAAATAAAACAGATTAACCCCCGCGTGCCGGAAACAGCCATTGACGAGGTCATTTCCAAACTCACAGCGAGGCGTTACGCCATGTCCCAGGCTATTGCCAATAAAGAGGTCTACAACCTTATTCGTGACGGTATACCTGTGGAATACGAAAACAGCAAGGGAAAGAAAGAACGGCCAAGAGTCAAGATCATTGACTTTGACAATCCTGTAAAGAATGACTTTTTTGTTGTTACGCAGTTGTGGGTCAAAGGTGAGCGATATTTCAGGCGGCCCGATGTACTTCTCTATGTGAACGGCATTCCGCTTGTATTCATTGAACTGAAGAACTCAAACATTGCGCTCAGGAATGCCTATGACGACAACCTTATTAACTATCGCCACGACATACCACTTCTCTTTCAGTACAACGGACTTTGCATCCTTTCAAACGCTATTGAGACAAAGGTCGGCAGCGTCACTTCAGAGTGGGAGCACTTCTTCCCCTGGCTTCGCGTTGATGATGAGCGGGAAAAGGTAGACCGGCTGCAAATGAAGAAAGAAGGGACAAGCATTGAGCGGGCTATCGAGGGCCTCTGCGATCAGCAGCGTTTACTGGATTACCTTGAGAACTTTATCCTCTACTATCGGGACACAAACAAGATTGTTGCCCAGAACCACCAGTTTATCGGCGTCAATAAGGCCATCCGGTCTTTTGAGGCACGCGAGGAAAGAGCAGGGAAATTAGGCGTTTTCTGGCATACCCAGGGCGCGGGCAAGAGCTTTTCCATGATCTTCTTTGTGCGGAAGATCTTCAGGAAATATACAGGTAATTTTTCCTTTGTAGTGATTACCGACCGGGATGACCTTGACGGCCAGATATACCGGAGCTTTCTTGATACAATGACGGTGAAGAAGAACGAAGCGGCGAGACCGAAAGACAGTGAAGAGATGCGCCGATTCCTTTCCCTGAATAAAAGGATTGTTTTTACACTCATCCATAAATTTCGATGGCCCCAGGGGAAGAAATATCCTCTCCTTTCCGACCGGAAGGATATCATTGTCATTGTCGATGAAGCCCACCGTACACAATATCTTACATTGGCAGAGAATATGAGGGCCGGTCTTCCCAATGCCCAGTATATTGCCTTCACTGGTACGCCGCTCCTCGGAAGAGAGAGGAAGACAAATGCCTGGTTCGGCGACTATGTGAGCGAGTACAATTTTGTCCAGTCTGTAGATGATGAAGCCACGGTGCCCCTTTTCTATCAGAAGCGCGTTCCTGAGGTGCTGATACAGAACGAGGATTTGAGCGAAGAGTTCTACCGGATACTCGAAGACGAGAATCTTGACGAGAAGCAGCAGGAGAAACTGGAGAAAGAGTTTGCTACCGAAATTGAAGTCATCAAAAGGGATGACCGGCTGGAGACTATAGCGAAGGATATTGTCTGCCATTTTCCGCAAAGAGGCTATCTGGGAAAAGGCATGGTTGTCTGCGTCGATAAATTCACTGCCGTGAAGATGCATGACAAGGTGCAGGCACACTGGAAGGAGGAGATAAAGCGCCTTATAGGTCAGATTGCCAAAGCAAAGGACGATGCTGTGAAGGACCGGCTTAGAAAAACCGTCGATTACATGCGAAGTGTGGAAATGGCCGTGATAGTTAGTGAAGAGGCAGGCGAAGAAAAGAAATTCGATGCCCAGCAACTTGATATAAGACCACATCGCAAGAAGATGAACGCCCTCGACAAGCAGGGTCATGACATCGAGTATCGCTTTAAAGACCCCTTTGATCAGCTTCAACTCGTCTTTGTCTGCGCCATGTGGCTTACCGGTTTTGATGTACACACCCTATCCACCATGTATTTTGATAAGCCCATGAAAGACCATACACTCATGCAGGCCATCGCGAGGGCAAACAGGGTCACATCGCATGAGATAAATGATATCGCCAAAAAGAACGGCGAAATTATCGACTATTACAACGTCTTCAGGAACATGAAAAAAGCTCTGGCCGATTATGCGGCAGGAACGGAAGGAAGGCCCCAGGATATGCCTGTTCAGGAAAAAGACGAACTTTTCAAACTCCTGGATGATGCATTGAACGAGAGCAGTCAGTTCTGTGCTGACATCGGTATTGATCTTGAAGAGATACTTGGAAATGACGAGATATTCAGGAATATCGAGGCCTTCAATTGTTTTGCCGATAAAATACTGGAGAAAGATGAGTGGAAGAAGGAATTTACAGTTTATGAAAATACCGTTACTGCACTTTATGAGGCCTGCAAACCTGAGATACTGAGCGACAAAACCCGGCCTCTTGTGCCTGTATTTCAATATCTGCGCGGTGTTATCGACAGCATCATCCAACAGCAGGACATTGATTCAGCAAAAAGAAGAATAGCGACCCTCCTCGACGAAAGCGTTGTAACTGCCGATAGGAATACTGCCGGCGCCGACCGTGTGACGGAATTTCAAATAATCCACAAAGGCCGCTCATTAGATTTGAGCAAGATCAATTTTCAGAAATTGAAGGAAGATTTTAAGAAGAGGGAATACAAGAATATCGAGATTGCCGATCTCAGGATTTTCATTGAGCATAAACTGGAACAGATGATAGGAAGGAACTCAACAAGGGCTGATTTTGCTCAGAAGCTCCAGCAAATAATTGACCGATACAACTCAGGAGGCTCGTCCACTGAGAATTACTTTGATGAGCTTGTAAAATTTACTGAAGGGTTGAAAGACGAAGAAGAACGGGCAGTCCGTGAGGGTTTGTCGGAAGATGAACTTGAAATTTTCGACATCCTGAAAAAGGAAAAAATGTCAAAGGAAGAGGCACAGAAGGTAAAGCTTGCCGCAAGATCGCTCCTGCAGAGATTAACAAGCGGACGACCCAAGGTTCTTGTTCAGGACTGGTACAAAGACAGCCAGACTCAGGAGAAGGTAAGAACAGCAGTGGAAAAGGTGCTCGACGGATCGTTGCCGGAAAGCTACGATAAAAATCTTTTTCAAAGTAAATGCAGCAATGTTTTTGATCTGATCTATGAATACTCCATGAGAAAGGTTAAGTGGGCCGCTTAAACAGACTTTGTGTGAATACTCCAAATCTTCATCCTTGCCTCAGCAGTAAGGGAATTTACCGGATTAAATTATGATAATTAGCGCAAGCAGAAGAACCGATATACCGGCATTTTTCTCCGACTGGTTTTATAACAGAATTGATGAGAGATATTTGCTGGTTCGTAATCCAATGAACCGGCATCAGGTGAGCCGGATAAATCTATCCCCGGAAGCTGTTGACTGCATTGTGTTCTGGTCTAAGAATCCCGCCGGAATAATGGACAGACTCCACAGGCTGCGAGGCTACAACTTCTACTTCCAGTATACTCTTACCGGCTATGGAGAAAAGTTGGAGCCGAATGTTCCCTCGTGTCAGGAAGCAGTCTCAACTTTCCGTGCTTTGTCGGATATGATAGGGAAGGGCAGGGTTATCTGGAGATATGACCCTATAATTCTGAGTGAGCAACTAAATATAAAATATCATGCAGGCAGGTTCGAAGAGATAGCACGGCAATTATCGGGAAAAACTAAACGGTGTGTCATAAGCTTTGTCGATATGTACAAAAAATCAAAGCGGAACATGGCATCTGTTCCAATAGTTGAGATTCAGGCGGAGCAGATGATCGAAATGGCAGCAATTCTCAGCAGGATATCCTCCAAATACAATATTGAGTTGACAAGCTGTGCTGAAATAATTGATCTGACACAATACGGAATTATTCATGGAAAATGTATAGACGATAAACTTATTGAGGAAATCTCAGGCTTTGTCCTTAATGTGAAAAAGGACCCGACACAAAGGCTGGAATGCGGCTGTGTTGCAAGTGTCGATATCGGGACGTATAACACATGTGCCCATGAATGTTTGTACTGTTATGCCAACTATAATCACAACCGGGTTCATCGTAATTATGCAGCCCATGATCCGCAGTCGCCTTTGCTTTTCGGGGTTATTGGCCCGGAGGACAAAATTCACGAGAGGAAAACTGCAAGCTGCAAAAAAGTCCAAAAGGGACTTTTTTGAACCGGTCGGGTCACGACTGATCCTGGTTGTTTACTACGAATATGTCCCTTATAATTCTTCTTTTGTCTTCTTCAATTCTTCTTTCAAAACCGGCAATATATTAAAAACATCGTCAACAATACCGTAATCAGCATACTGGAATATCGGGGCATTGGGGTCTTTGTTGATTGCAACGATCACTTTCGATGTGTCCATGCCCATTGTATGATGAAGGGCGCCTGATATGCCGCAGCCAATATAGAGCTTCGGAGATACGGTCTTGCCGCTTTTTCCGATCTGGTCGTCATAATCTCTCCATTTGGCGTCTACAACCGCACGGGAAGCTCCTGCCCTTCCTTCCATGATATCTGCGATTTCTTCAAGAGCCTGAAAATTTTCAGGACCTTTCATGCCTCTGCCGCCGCAAATAATAAAATCAGCTTCCTGCAGATCAATTTTTTTCGTAATAGCCTTTTGTATGCCAAGAACATTTATTCTCGTGTCTTTCTGCACATCCATTGTTTCTTCTATGATCTCACCGTTAAGCATCTTCTTTTCAATCAGGAAAGTATTGGGTCTGAATGTTAAAAGCGTATTTTTACTGCCTTTGAATGTAACCCATGAAATAATTTTACCTCCGTAAAGCGGTTTTTTAATCTTCATTTCTTCGCCTTCAAATTCAATGCCGATTGCATCTGACACTATGGGCATTTCCAGCCTTGCAGCAAGCCTCGGGAAAAGGTCTTTACCGGTTACAGTGGATGCTCCGAAAACCATTTTGGGATTATATTTTTTTACAAGATATTCCATTACTTGTGTATAGGCATCGCATCGGTATTCCTTTAAAATTTCCTTATCCACCACGATAATCTTGTCGGCATAGGCCTTTAATTCTTCTGCTATCTGAATTATATTACTGCCTAAAAGCACCGCATATGAAGCTGATGAAATTTTCTCAGTAATTTCCTTTGCCTTCGACAGAAGTTCGAAGGAAACTTTCCGGATTGCGCCGTCTTTACATTCTATAAATACAAAAACACCTCTTGACATATCCGCTCCTCTTTATAAAACTTTTGCTTCTTCTTTTAAAACCGTTATCAGGTCTCTTACCTTTTCCTCCGGTGTATTCCCTTCGATAATCCTGACAGGAGGCCTGCTTTCCGGGGTTTCATAATAGAGTATATTTGTTTTTGCTGCACATGTGTCTATCATTTCCCGTGTAAGTCCCAGTGAGTAAGGATCTATTAAAGGTATATCCGCTTTCATTGCTTTCATCACGCCGGTAATGAGCGGGACTCTCGGCTCGTTTAGCCCCTTCTGGGTAGTAAAAAGCGCCGGCAATTGTACTTCTACGGTTTCTCTGCCGCCTTCTATCTCGCTTTCCACCAATACCTTTTTTTCGTCGATAATATCCAGTTTCATAATCGCACTTACATGAGGGATACCCAGAAATTCAGCCGTCATTATTCCGATGTTCGAACTTTCATCATCAATTGCCTGTCTGCCGCACAAGATAAGATCAAAACCTTCCTGTTTGGCAAAACCTGCCAGAATCTTTGCTGTAATCAAAGGGTCGTCGCCGTTTATACCATTATTATCCAGTAAAAACGCCTGGTCAATGCCCATTGCAATCGCTGTTCGTAATGCTTCAATTGCCCTCCTGGGACCATACGTACAAACTCCGATCCAGGTTCCTTCTTTTTTTTCTTTGATGCTTATAGCTTCTTCAACAGCAAACTCATCAAAGAAATTCATATTATACTTATTCTCAATCTCAAGCGATTTTTTATCGCTTTTTATAAAAATTCTTGCCTCTGTATCAGCAACCTGCTTGATAAATACCAGAATTTTCAACTTATTAAGCCTCCTTATTGCAATTTGAGATTGCAGATTATAAATTCAGGACTTACAAATAAAAAACCGATTAATTTTATATGGATTTTTAAATTTGCAATTCTAAATTCAATATTTGCAATTTACAATTTTCCTATTATAGCCTTTCCAATAAAATCCTTCAAGACTTCATGTGTTCCTCCACCGTAAAGGAGGAACCGCGCATCCCTGAAATATCTCTGTGACTTGTATTCATAGGCGAAGGCGTTAGCACCGTAAATTCTTGTTAATTCATCAACCACCTTAAGACATGTTTCTGTTGCGTACATTTTTGCTTCAGCGGCAACAATCCTGCTTTCCATATTGTTTTCCAACAGCCACGAGCCATAGTAAATCATCAGTCTTGACGCATTAATCATAGTGTCCATATCGGCAAATTTTTCTCTTATCAACTGGTAATTTCCTATAGGTTGCCCGAAGGCCACTCTTTTTCTTGCAAATTCCAATGCTTCACGATATGCGCCTCTTGCTATGCCGAGAGCCATTGCGCCTGTCATTAACCGTACTTCGTCCAGTATATCGCTTACATAAAATACGCCTTTTCCAGGCTCTTCGCCCAGAAGATTTTCATAAGGCACCCATACGTTATCGAATACAAGTTCCCCGGTCACAGTGCCTCTGCACCCAAGTTTGTGGATAATCTGGCCGCTTGAAAAACCCGGCGTTCCCTTTTCTACTAAAAAAAAGTTCAACCCCTTCAGTCCTTTTGAAGGATCTGTTGTGGCAAGGACAGTACAGAAATCACATATAGGTCCGTTTGTAATCCACATCTTCGTTCCGTTTATCCGCCAGCCTTCTCCGTCCCGAACAGCCATTGTTCTTGTGGCGCCGAGATCGGAGCCTGACTGATCTTCTGTGAAGCACATTGTGGCAATCTTTTCACCTTTCATTGCCGGATAAAGGCACCGTTCCTTGATTGCGTCGCTTCCAAAACGGAATATGAAATATGTTCCCATGAGGATATTCATGATAACACTCTGGGCAAAACCGACAGAGCCGCGGGCAATCTCCTCATAAAAAGTCATGCACATAATCATATCTGCATTCAAACCGCCCATTTTTTCAGGATAACGTAATCCGAGATAGCCCAGCCTTGCAAATTCCTTCCACAGCTCCCATGGAAATTCATCCTTCTCGTCTATTTCCTGGGACCTGGGGGCAACTATTTTGTCAATTGTATCAGCAACAGTTTTCTTAAAAAAACCTTGTACTTCTGTTAATTGAAAGTCCATAATAATCCCCAATTTGAAAAATATAGAATACTAATATTGTATACAATATTTAAAATGGATCGGACTTGTCAAGCAAAATACTTGCTATGCTTCAACAAAACCTCTCAATTTTGTTGCTCTCATAGGGTGCTTCAGTTTTCTTAATGCCTTCGCTTCTATCTGTCTCACCCGCTCTCTTGTTACGTCAAAAACCTGTCCAACCTCTTCCAGGGTATGATCGTGCTTTTCTCCCAGACCAAACCTCATGCGCACCACCTTTTCTTCTTTTGGTGTCAGTGTGGCGAGCACTATGTTTAATTGTTCAATAAGATCATAGAATATGGCAGAATCCTGCGGTGTTTGCGCGCGCCGGTCTTCAATAAAATCAGCAAGGTGAGTATCGTCATCGTCGCTTATCGGTGCTTCAAGAGAAATAGGTTCTTTTGTTATTTTTAAAACCTTCCGCACCTTGTCTGTAGAAAACCCTATTTCTTCTGCTATTTCATCGGGAAGAGGTTCTCTGCCGAGATTCTGCACAAGCTCCTTCGATGCTTTTACAATTTTATTTATAGTTTCAATCATATGGACCGGAATTCTGATTGTTCTTGCCTGATCGGCTATGGCCCTTGTAATCGACTGTCGGATCCACCATGTGGCATAAGTGCTGAATTTATAACCCCGCCTGTACTCAAATCTGTCTACTGCCTTCATCAAACCTATGTTGCCTTCCTGAATTATATCCAGGAGAGAAAGCCCTCTGTTTATATATCGCTTTGCAATGCTTACAACTAATCTGAGATTGGCTTTAACCAATTCGTTCTTTGCACAGAGACATCTCTTTTCGGCATCTTCAATCTTTTTCAGATAGGACTTGAGTTCCTTAGCCGAAGCCCCTGCTTCCTGTTCAATTTTTTCCAGCCTTTTCTGTAGTGTAGATAACTGTGTCTCCATATCTTTGCTGCCGGCATTGCAACATTTTTCTATATCACCTTCTATTTTACAAATTCTTTCTACATACTTTTTTATTTTACAAGTAATATTCTCGGTAATTTTTTTACCAAAATTCATTTCGCCTATTATTGCCTTTACTTTTGCTCTGTATTTTGTTCTATTGCCTTTGCTGTTGTCTTTAAATTGCAGATAAACATTTTTCAGCCCTTCAAGAAGTTCAATTATCTTTTCTCTTTGCAATTCCATGTCGCATTCTGTTTCGTCTTCATCGTCATTACCGAAAATTATGTCTTTTATCTTTGTATTTGTTGTTTTAAGGGATAACAGGACATTCAGCAATTCTTTAACTGTACCAGGGAAAGAAACAATAATTTTTCTGATTTCTTCTTTGGCTTCTTCCATTCTAATGGCAATCTCTTTTTCGCCTTCACGTGTGAGCAATGCAAGATCGGCCATCTCTTTGATATAGTGTCTGATGGGGTTGGTCAGTTCATCAATATAAACTTCTTCAAGTTCAGCGTTCAAGACCTCTTCAAATCTTTCAGTATCTACAAGGCTTGTTTCGGCTTCCCCTTCCAGATCGAAAAGTTCCATGTCATCGAATATGCTTTCAGGTTTTTCACTGCCTTTTACGATAAGATACATTTTTTTGTTTTCTTGATTTTCATCAGAAGGAAAAAATATCTTCGCTTTATCGGCCATTTTCACCTCTCTTTTTATTGGTTGGTTTTGAAGAATGCCAGTACCTTTCTCTTCTCATTAAGAAGCTCCATAATCTCCTTTTCATCTCCCCTTTTTTCTGCTTCCAAAAGCCTTTCCGTAATTTTCTTTGCTTTATCTTTTATGGAATTTTTTTCTACATGTCTGAAGTAGTCCTGTAAAACCTTCTCTAATTCATTATCCTCATAACCTGCCACATCAAAAACAGCATTTGTTACTAAATCCCTCAAGCTATCCGTGCCAAGGACGTTAATAAAGTTGTTTACCTCCATGGTACCTTTCTCATCAAAGAAGTCACACATATTCATCAATATCTCTTTTATTTCGGCATCTTTTATATAATTTATCACCTCCTTTTCTTTTAATATCCCGAGCATTCCGGGTTTGCCCATCAAAGCCCCGATAACCTTTCTCTCGATAATACTGGATGAAATATAATTACCGGATAGTTGTTCAGTTCTCCTTTCCTCCAGTCCTTCTCTGAAATGGTATTCCTCCACTCCTGTTAATTCCGACAATCTCTTTATATAAAGTCTTTTTTTTACACCGCCTCTTATGCCTTCTATGTAAGGCAGAACCGATTTTATAAACCGGTTCTTGTTTTCCATTGTTCCTACTCCCCATTTTGCCATACAATAGTCAAAATAATAATCCATTATTGGTTTCTTTGTGTTGATCAATTTGTTCAGTGCATCCATCCCTTCTTTTTTTATAAAGCTATCCGGGTCATGACCATCGGGCAAAACAACCATACTTCCGTTAATATCCATATCAGAAAGCCGGCCTATCAACTTTAGGGCACTTTTTATACCAGCCTCGTCGCCGTCAAGCATAAGGGTTATATTATCCGTGTAATTTCTTAATCTGATAAGCTGCTCTTCTGTTACCGATGTACCCAGTGTGGAAACAATGTTCTTCAAACCTGCCGTATATAAAGCAATAAAATCGAAGTACCCTTCAACAATAAATACTTCATTCTTTTCGGTTATGTGTTTTCTTGTTTTGTCAATGCCGAATAACGATGTACCCTTAGAAAAGATAGGAGATTCCGGAGAATTTATATATTTTGGAAATCCTTCTTTTTCAATTGTTCTTCCTCCAAAGCCTATCACCTTTTTATTAACATCAATAATTGGAACTACAACCCTGCCCATGAACATATCGTATATTTCTGTATCTTTTAACCTTAAAATCCCTGTATTTAAAAGGACATCTCTTGGTATTCCAGAATTTTTTATAAATGTCCGGATCGAATTTCTTGACCTGTCGCTGTATCCGATCTTAAATTCATCAATAACATCAGAGGTTATTCCTCTCCTGGAAAGATATTCAAGCGCAACCCTGTTGTTCTTAATATTATTGTGGTAATAATCAGCCAGTTTCGACATTGCATCAAATGAATTCGACCTTTTTGTGCCCCCTTTTTTAATCTCAACCCCGTATTCATGTGCAAGATTTTCAAGGGTTTCCTGGAAGGTCATATTTTCGAATTTCATCAGAAAATTTATTACATTACCCCCTTCATGACATCCGAAACAATAATATATCTGTTTTTCAATGCTTACTGTAAAAGATGGTGTCTTTTCACTGTGAAATGGACATAAGCCACTGAAATCTTTGCCGCTTTTCCTTAGTTTAACATGTTGGGAAATAACATCCACAATATTTACCCTGTGAAGTAGTTCTTCCAGTGTTGATCTCATAAAAGCTCTACCAATGTTATTCCTGCGTTTCTTTCGTCTCTTTCAATATTTTTTATGTACTTTGTTTCAAGAAGACGGTTTTTGACTGCGTTCATCAGCCTGCCTGTTCCTATTCCGTGAATAATCTTTGCCTTTGATATGCCCCGGACAATGGCCTTGTCCATAAACCTGTCAAGTTCTTCCAATGCTTCCTCGACTCTCAGCCCCATGAGGTTCAACTCGGATACTTCAGTATCCTGAACGTTTACGACGATCTCTGCTTCTTTCCTGACCGGTTTGGGTACTTTTGTTTTTGATGTTTTACTGACAAGAGCTTTGTGGATCTTTGTTCTGAGGTTTCCTATGACAACCTCATACATGTCCCCCCCCTTATCGATGTTTGTAACATAACCATTTCCCCCCATGCTGCTCACAAATACATAGTCACCTATCCTAATATCATCAGTTTTTTTTATCGGATTTTTAACATATTTATTTCTTAAAGATGTTAATTTTTCCTTACTTATCTTTATAGACATTTTTTCATTTTTTGCAATCTCTTTTTTTATTGATTCCAATTCTACTTCTAATTCCAATAACCTGAGATTGTATTTTTCTTCAAATGTTTTTATAATTTCATCTTTTTTACCCTTTACCAGAGAAAGTCTCTTTTTTATTTCTTCTTTTGTGTTTTTAAGCTCTGCAAGTTCTTCATCAGCCTTTCTCCTTGCATTTTCCAATGCGCTTACAAGCTCGTTGAGCATATGTTCCTGTGTTCCCAGATACTCATAGCTTTTCTCGATAATCCTTTCAGGGACATTAATATTTTTTGCAACACTGATTGCATTGCTGTACCCTGCCATTCCATAGGTCAACTTATAAAGCGGCTTCATCTTTTCCGTGTCAAAAGCCGTGGCTGCATTTATAGCAAAGGGTTTCGTGTAGCCATAGGCTTTTAAAAGATTCAGGTGAGTTGTGACAATTACCCTGCACCCTTTTTCAACAAAGGCATCAATAACGCCCATTGAAAGGGCAGAAGCCTCCTGCGGTTCTGTATTCCCGCCGATTTCATCAATCAGGATAAGTTCTCCTCCAGCGGCATGCTCGTATATGTCTTTTACAGTTGTCATATGCGCAGTAAAACTGGAAAGTTCCATAGCAATATCCTGCTCATCCCCTATAATGGCAAAAACATTTTTAAAAACAGGTAACCTTGGCTTACCGGATGCCGGAATGAATAAACCTGTCTGTGCCATAAGGGATAAGAGTCCAACTGTTTTTAAAGCAGCAGTCTTGCCGCCGGCGTTCGGGCCGCTTATAATCATTGCTTTCTTGCCTGGTTCCATAAAAATATCTATCGGGATAGTCCGGTCTTTTTTTGATATTGCTATAAAAGGGTTTTTAGCATCTTTGATGTCTATGGATTCATCTGGACCAACCTCCGGTTTTGTACAGTCAAACTTTATGCTGAATAAGGCGAGGGACTGATAAAAATCAAGATCTGCAACAATCTCAAGGTCTGTTTTCAGGTCGTTGGCATAGGTCCTGATATATTCGGTCAATTCTTTTAGGACCCTTTTTTCCTCTTCCTTTTCCTCCTTTTCAAGCATGTTGATGTTATTGTTCATATCTACACATTCTACCGGTTCAACAAAAGATGTCTTCAGCGTATGAGAATAATCATGAACTATGCCCTGTAGAAACTGATTGAAGTTTGGTTTTAGAGGTATAACGTATCTCCCGTTTCGAATGGAGACATAGAAATCCTGTAGTACTGGGTTTACCGTTTCCCTTTCCATGATTTTTTCGAGTTGTTTTTTTATCTTTCCCCTGAAAAGGAATAAGTCTGCTCTGATCCTAGACAATTCATATGTTGCAGTGTCTTCAATAAACCCGTCAGGGTTGATGGTCTTGAGTATTTTTGAAAGGATATGAGGAAATGGCTTAGCATTTTCCAGAATTGTTTCTATGTATTGTCCTTTAACGTGCGCCTTTTTTAAGAACCTGACAATATCGTCGCAAGTCCTTAAAAAGGTTGACATCATCAAAAATTCACCTGTCTCAAGGATTGAGTCTTTAATAAAAGTCCTCTTCAAAACATCCCTGATATCAGCAATATAGGACAGAGGAATATTCCCATCCCACTTTATAATCTCAATAATGTCTTCAATTCTGTTCTGTCTGAGTTTTATTTCTTCGATAGCGCTAAGAGGCCTTAGCGCTGATATAAGATCTGCAGCAAAGGGGGTTGCAGAGTATTGTTTAAATAAATCAAGGAGTTTTAAATAATCGAGGTATGATAATGTTTTATCAACCATGGGTGGCTTTGACTATCTTACAGAGAAGACAGTCTTTTAAGCACCATTCCACTTAATGCCTTTCCATCGATTCTTCCAGGATATTTTTCCATAAGGTGTTTAATAACTTTCCCCATATCCTTCTGGTTTTTTGCTTCTACTATTTTTATGGTTTCCTCAATTTCTGTCAGAAGTTCTGTATCTGATAAGGCAACAGGCAGGAACCCTTTTAACATTTCGAGCTCTTTTTCTTCTTTATCTACAAGATCCTGTCTGTTGCCTTTTTTAAAACTTTCTATTGAATCAATATGCTGCTTTACCGATGTTTTTACGATACCGTAAAATTCGTCCTCTGTCAGTGCTCTGAGCTTTTCAACTTCCTTATTCTTGATAGCGGCAAGGAGCATACGAAGAATTGATACTTTTAAGGCATCTCTTTGCTTTAAGGATTGCTTAAGACTGTCTTCAATATTTGATCTGAATTCCATTAATAAAGACCTTTGTCCATTACTCTCTTAAGCTTTTTTAACGCTCTTTTCTTTGCGGCAAGCATTTTTTTCTTCTTTTTTACGCTTGGCTTTTCGTAATGTTCTCTTTTCTTAATCTCAGATAAAATCCCTGTTTTTTCGCATTGTTTTTTAAATCTCTTAAGGGCACTTTCGAAAGATTCTCCTTCTCTTACAATAACTGCTGGCATTCATCTTTCCCTCCTTCCATACATGGTATCTATAATATGTAAATTAAATTAGCTAATTAAACCCGAAATAGAGACTAAAGTCAACAGAATTGTACTTTTCAAGTCGAGCCGCATAAACATCGGTTGCAAGGTTAAATCAGCAGACACATTTATGAGTAGGCGGTTGAAAGTAAGGAGCAGTTTGCCGGATCAGGGGGGAGGTAATTCGGAAATGAAGAACTATGTCAATACCATTGTTCTTGACAACCTATTTTGTTAATCATAATATTTGAGAAATTTTACCTTGCAGTGCAATACCCGCTATACGTTAATGGAGCAAATTGACAGGTGCATAAAAGAATATCGGGCTGAAACAACACCAGGTTATTGCCTGTTAAAACAAAGGGAAGGTGATTACATGGCATATGATAAAGGTTTAGCGCAAAGAATTCGTGAAATTTTAGAAGAAGAGCATGGATTTAATGAAAAGAAAATGTTCGGAGGTATATGCATTTTATTCAACGGCAATATGGCCTGCGGCATATTGAATGATGACATCATTGTGCGTGTTGGTCCTTATATTTACGAAGAATCATTAAAAAAACCTCACGCAAGAGAGTTTGACATTACCGGAAGGTCTATGAAGGGCTGGGTAATGATTTCATCCGAGGGATATGAATCAGATGTGGATCTGATCGATTGGCTGTATAAAGGAATTGAATATGCCCGATCATTACCTCCAAAGCAGAATGTAAAAAAGTAAGGGTCTCGAATAATAATGCATAATATGATACATTTGCGAATATGTTTGAATGTACTGTAACAAATGAAGGCCCTATTAAGTGCATTACTGCAAAAGGGCGCATTGATTCGCTTAGTTCGTCTGACATTCAGAAGGTATTCGATGAGCTCATCCTCTCAGGTGAGCACACTTTTATTTTTGATATGGCGGCAGTGCATTATATAAGCAGTGCAGGCCTCCGCGTATTTATCAGCACACAGAAGTTGTTGAAAAAGGCGGGAGGAGAAATTATCCTCTCAGGCGTTACAGAGCCTGTTTTTGAAATATTTAAAATGAGCGGCCTTGTTGCATTATTCCATATGGTGACAGACAGAGAAGAGGTGCAGGAGCTGTTCCGTAAAGATAATAAGGGAACAGACATTATTGCATGTAAAATTGACGGGATAGCCATAGAGTACATCGAAAGCAAGGAAAAGAAATTATCCCCCCTCTTCGTTGCCGGGAAACAGGATAAAACGGCAGACTCTTCATTTACCGAAGAGGATGTCATAGCAGTGAAACCAACAGATATGCAGTTTGGCTGCGGCCTTGCGGCGCTGGGAGATACATACGATGAATACAGGTTTCTCTTTGGGGAATCCATGGTGGTGAACAACGCCTTCTTTTTTTATCCAGCCGTAAAACACTCATCTGTTGATTTCCTGATTGATGCCCATAAAAACCCAGGTGTTGTCTATAGATTTTTCCATGGTTTTGGCTTTAACGGGGACCATAGATATGTTCTCTCATTTCATGGGGAAAATACCCCTGTTGATTTATCTTCTCTGATCCGGAGTTTTTTTACGATCTCCAGTGCGGATATCCTCGGTGTTTGTATACTGGCAGAAAGCAAGGGAATCTGGGGCATGCATATTAAGCAGGTACCTGTCATTGACCGGAAACCGGCAAACGGGAAAAGTATCTTTGACAGCGATAATTTTTCCGATTGGATCGATTATCCACTTGAGCCGTCATATATAAACAACATTGTTATTGCAACGGGTATTGCCGTAAGGGAACGTTCATGCCTGGCTCGTGAGAATGCATTCCTCATTCCGGAAGGGAACAACTTCCATATCCACGGGGGCATTTTTGATAAGGCACCTGTCAGTAAAAATATGGCTGATTTTGACAAAGAGACGATGCGTATATTTAACGAACATCAGATATATAAAATCCAGCATCTTCTCGGTCTTTCAAAGTTTTCAACCGGCATGGCTGCAATCGTGGAGCTTGAGGCCTGAACAATGGAACTCTGGGTCGGTGCCATAAACCTCGGGTTTTTGTATGCTTTTATGGCCATGGGTGTTTTCATAACTTTCCGGATACATGACTTTCCCGATATTACGGTAGATGGGAGCTTTGTTACCGGGGCAGCAGTAACAGCCGTGCTTATTGTTGCCGGGGTAAACCCCTTTGCAGCCCTGGCCCTTTCTTTTTTAGCTGCGGCATTCGCCGGTGCTGTTACGGCTTTTATACATACCAGATTTAATATTAACGGCCTCCTTGCCGGCATACTCGTCATGACCGGTTTGTATTCGATCAATCTGCATATTATGGGGAGATCGAATATCCCTCTTCTCAACCGCCCCGGCATTATCACTTATTTAAAAACACTCAATCCGGGATTGCCCTACGAAATCTGGATATGCATTGTTTTTAGTGCCGTTATCTTTATTTTCTGGGCGCTTATCTCACTTTTTTTCAGGACAGATTTCGGGATCACTATGAGGGCAACGGGTAATAACCCGACAATGGCCGGTGCATCGGGTGTTAATGTAAATATGATGAAAACCATCGGCATTGCACTGGCAAACGGTCTTGTAGGTATTTCTGGCAGCATCGTAGCCCAGTATCAGGGTTTTGCCGATATCGGCATGGGCATAGGATCTGTTGTCTTTGGACTTGCAGCGGTCATCATCGGGGAATCAATCATCAGGACGAGGTCAGTCTACGGCAGAGTATTGAGCATAATTATCGGTTCCATTGTTTTCCGGCTCATGGTCGCCTTTGCTCTTTATGTCGGTTTGGACCCCATAGATTTGAAGCTCATTACCGCACTTTTTGTGCTCTTTATACTTATCGCTCCGAAAGTACTGACAGGCAGAGGTTTAGAAATTATCGGCGCAACTGAAATGATTGTAAAAAGAGTTAATGTTAAGAAATTGATCACAGGTGTTGCTGCTCTTATTGTAATTATAACCGCTGTTGCCTTTGGCTATAAATTATTCAGCACAAAAGCGCTTACTTCTTCAAAAAAGGTTCGCATCGGAATTGTTCAGTTGACAGACCACGCTCTTCTCAATATCACCCGCGACAGCTTTATCGAAGAGATGAAAAAGCTCGGATATGAAGATAAGAAAAATGTGAGCTACTATCTTGAGAATGCAAACGGTGATATGACTACTGTAAATTCCATACTTGATAAATTCCTGTATGAAAAAGTCGATATTGTACTACCCATTTCTACCGGTTGTACCCAGGCTGCCATAAACAAGATAAAGGACCGCCCCATAGTTTTTGCTACTGTTGCAAATCCTTTTATAATTGGTGCGGGCAAATCTGAAACAGAACATCTGCCCAATGTGACAGGGGTTTACGGAGCGGCGCCTTCAGATAAAATGATGGAAATGGTTAGAGAAATTTTGCCGGGAAAAATTAAAGTCGGATGCATATGGGACCCATCCCAGGAAAACGCCGTATATAATGTAAAAAAACTGAAAGAAACCATAGCGCTGAATAAGAATGTTACTTTCATCGGTGCAACAGTTGCAGGCTCGTCGGAAGTCTACCAGGCGGCAGCCTCACTGGCCGGCAAAGGAATAAACGCATTTGTTTTAACGACAGATAATATTGTTTTTTCAGCTTTCGAATCGATTGTGAAGGCGTCAGAAGCTAAAAAGATACCTATTTTCATAAGTGATGTTGAACGGCTGAAAGACGGCGCTCTCGGCGCTTGCGGATATGATTATTCTTTGAGCGGTATTCAGGCTGCCCGTATTACAGACCGTATCATAAAAGGTGAGAACCCGGCTGGCATACCCTTTGAAAAATACACCAAAATCACCAAAGGAATCAACTTTGACGTAGCAAAAAAGCTTGGTGTAATAATACCGCAGAAAATTCTCTCTGAAACTGCCATTATAGGCGACAACGCAAAAATTGATAAAAAGACGAGACGTCTTGCGCTCTTCCTCTTTTCTGACAACTTTGTTCTGAAAGTCACTGCAGACGGCATTATGGATGAGTTGAAAAAAAGCGGCATATTAAAGAAATACAACATAACCGTGGATATGAAAAATGCCCAGAACGATTATTCCATTGCCCAGGCCATAGTGCAGGATATAGTCCGTCAGAATTATGATTATCTTGTAACTGCATCAACTATTGCCCTTCAGGTGGCGGCCAACGGCAATACAAAGATTCCCCATATATTCGGGGCAGTAACAGACCCTTATCGAATGGGTATTGCTAAAACCCCCAAAGAACATATTCCTAATATTACAGGCGTTGCTACGTTTCAGCCTGTTGAATCAGCGATTAAGGCAATGAGGGCTATTTTTCCGAAGGCAAAACGTATCGGGATTATCTGGAATCCGGCTGAGGCAAATTCGGAAGCATGTACATTCAAGGCGCGGGAAGCGGCTAAGAAGCAGGGTTTTGAGCTTATTGAAAGAACAGTAAGCACAACCGATGAAGTAAAAGATGCCCTGGCTGCCCTTGTTAATGAGAAAATAGACGTTTTCTTCACATCCGGCGACAACACGGTGATGCTTGCCGTTGTAACAATAGCAGCCATTCTGAGCGAACACAGAATACCCTATTTTACAAACGACCCCACGGATATTGAACGCGGGGCATTCTTTTCAATCGGCGCCGACTATTTTGAAGTAGGCGTGGAGACTGCAAGGATTGCAGAGAGGGTAATCGGCGGAGAAGAAACAAAGAATATCCCCATTTTGGATTGTGCCCCGGAAAAAATAGGCATTCATATGGCGCTTGCAAAACTATACGGGGTAACTATACCGGAAAAGTTTTTGAAGAAGGCCGTTATTATTAAAAGGTAGATGATGATAGAGCTAAGCAGTATTCATAAAAGGTTTAACGCACACACGATTAATGAGGTTTATGCGTTGAAGGATGTTAGCCTTGAAATCAGGGAAGGCGAATTTGTCACAGTTATCGGTACCAACGGATCAGGGAAATCGACGCTGCTCAATATGGTGGCAGGCGCGATAATGCCTGATTCCGGGACCATTATGCTTGCAGGAGAAGATATTACAAAAAAGAAAGATTTTAAAAGGGCTCATTCTATTGCGAGGGTTTTTCAGAATCCTTTTATGGGAACTGCCCCGGACATGACCATAGCCGAGAATCTCCTTCTCGCATTTCTCAGGGGCAAGCGGCACTATCCGAAATTAGGACTAAACCGGGAACGCAGGGATTTATTCAAAAAGAGGCTGGCAGAACTTGAAATGCAACTTGAGGAAAGGATAGACACTGTCATCGGTACACTTTCCGGAGGGCAACGTCAGGCAGTAAGCCTTCTTATGGCTGTAATACGGGAGCCCCAAGTTCTTCTTCTTGATGAGCATACGGCAGCCCTTGACCCGAAATCGGCCTCTCAAATCATTAAATTGACAAAAACCTTTATTGAACGGGGGAATCTTACAGCCCTCATGGTAACGCACAGCATGCAGCAGGCACTTGAATTGGGAACCCGTACGATCATGATGCACCAGGGCCGGATTATCGATGATATTTCAGAAAAGGAAAAGGTGCGGCTCACGGTGGATGACCTCCTCGACAAGTTCGCAGAGTTGAGAAAATCGGAAAGACTGACAGATGATATTATTGAACAGTTAAGAAGAGAGTATCTATGATACCGATTAGCCTTCAATCATATAACTTCGTTGCCTCTCCGCTATTACTGGGGCTTGCGTCGCCCCCTCCACCAGCAAAGCTGTCGGAGCCTTCCCCTCGCGCCCAAGAATGGGCTGGTTAACACCTTACAACCTTCAGATGTGGAGCTTCCGCATTCACTCATCCGTATGTTCTCCTATTCCCGGGGCTTGCGTCGCCCCCTCCACCACGACCCGCTCTGTGGGTGCCCCGGCCGTCGGAGCCTCCCCTTCTCGCTCACTGTGTGAGCTAAACAAACCCCTGTATGCCCGGGTACCCCTTGGGTGCTATGTCTGAAACAGAATTGGTATGTATAATCCCGTTGTTTTATTATTGTCTGTCGAGTATTTCCCGCACTTTTTTCAGTAATTCATCTGGCAGCAGAGGTTTTTTGATAAAATCATATTCGCTTTGCTCAACACCCTTGTCAGACACCATGTCGAGTGTATATCCGCTCATAAAGAGGGCTTTAATGTCAGGCGCAAATATCTTTGTTGCATTATAAACATCTATACCGTTCTTGCGCGGCATAATAGAATCGAGAACTAAGAGTGATATACCTTTGTGTTCTCTGAATCTTTCAATTGCTTCATTTCCATTAACTGCCTCGATAACCGTATAGCCGTGTTCACTGAGAATGTCTTTAACAAAAAGCCTCACGTCCTCATCATCCTCTGCAACAAGAATTGTCTCTCTTCCACCTTTCATAAGTTCAACCGAAGGCTGTATATTATGGACAGCGCTTTTGACTACAGGAAGATAGACGTTGAAGATAGTCCCTTTGTTTGGCCAACTGTCGGTAGTGATGTATCCGCCGTGCTGCTTTACAATCCCGTAGACAGTGGATAGACCGAGTCCTGTACCCTTTCCGATAGCTTTAGTTGTAAAGAAGGGGTCGAAGATATTTTCTTTTGTCTTTGTGTCCATGCCTGTACCTGTATCCGATACGGCAATGAGTGCATACTGTCCTGTTTCACCGAACCCGTGAGCTAATACAAACTCTCTGTCCAGTTCAACAGCTTTTGTTGTGATAATTAAATTTCCTCCTCTCGGCATTGCATCTCTCGCATTGGAAACGAGATTAAAAAGGATTTGGTCAATCTGGCTTGCATCTGCCATAATTGTAATATCCTCCGCGCCCAGATCGGTTGTAAATGCAATATCCTCAGTAATGAGACGTTGCAGAAGTTTCTCAGATCCCCTGACGGCATTATTGACGTTTAATGGTTTTAAAGTGATGGGCTGCTGCCTGCTGAAGGCCAGGAGGCTTTGCGTAAGGCTTGCCGCCTTCCGGGACGCTGACAGTATCTGTTCCACATATATCCTTAAGGGGTCTGTTCTATCCATTTTCATTTGCAGGAGGGTTCCGAATCCTATCAGGGCAGTAATGATATTATTGAAATCATGGGCAATGCCGCCGGCGAGCGTGCCAATAGCCTCCATCTTCTGGGCCTGACGGAGCTGTGACTCAAGTGCTACCTCTTTTGTAATGTCAATCAGCGTCCCAAAGGAAGCCGGTCTTCCATTGTAAATGATAAAATTTCCCAGAATTTTTATTGTAATAACCTTGCCGTCCTTTCTGACTACCTTTAATTCATATTCACTTTGACATGTATTGCCATCCATGCGGCTTTCGAGGTTTTTTCGTATTTTTTCCCGTTCATCGGGAAGGATAATATCCAGTGGGCTCAATTTGTCAATAATTTCATTATAGGTATATCCTGATATCTTGCAGAACAGGGGATTGACGAATCTGAAGAGGCCGTCCTGAATAATAAAGGACCCTACAAGTGAATTTTCCACCACAGTGCGGTATTTTTCCTCTGACTCACGAAGTGCAATCTCGGCAGACTTCCGTTTAGATATGTCCTCTATGCTTCCTTCAAGGTATACGCAATGGCCTTCCCCGCTACAAACAGCGCGGGCGTTCATGGAGATCCATGCGATACTTCTGTCTTGCCTGTACAACTGCACCTCAAAACCTTCAACATATCCCTGTTCGCTTATGATTTTTTTAAGATGATCCCTGTCCTGGGAATCAACATAGAACTGATTAAGGTCTTTGATGTTTTTAACCATATCCTGCGGAGAGGCAAAGCCGGCCATCCGTGCCAGGGAAGGATTTACATTTAGTACCTCGCCATCCGGAGTAGCCTGAAAAATACCTTCTACTGCATTTTCGAAGATGTTACGGTATTTTTTCTCACTCTCCTGTAATTCTTCTACGGCCCTTCTCCTTACCAGTATTTCAGCCTGAAGTTTCTCGTTTGTTTCCCTTGATTCACTCAAAGACCTGACCATTTTTTGTTGTATGCTGTTTATTGCAAGAATGAGCGGCATTACATACACAACAAAACATGCGATCTGTACAATCCATCCAACGGGCGCTGATATATGATTGATAATATCGGGCTTCATGTTGATCATGCCTGTGCAAATGCCAGCGCCGATTAATGATGCTGTCAGGATGCTGGCGCACATAGCTATGATTCCCGCTCTTACACCGAGGAAAACCCCTGCGAAGATACAAAGTACGGTGAGGCTGGCAAAACCGGCGCTTGCAAGCCCCATGTTGATAAGAGAATACAGGACATCTACACAGATAAGACTAAGCAATGCTGAAAACATGAAAATGACAGATATTCGTCGGCGAAAAAAGAGAATTACCATGGCAAAGAGATACATACCTGTGTGTAAAAAGACTGCAGGGTACCATCCGTAATTTATTGACCGGTAGATTGAAAAAAGAAGCGCAATACCCCCGAAAATTCCGCCTGCCAGAAACATTATATCAAAAAGCTGTGTCAGGACTGTGTATAACTCTTCCTGTAACTTTTTTGTTTTACAGGAATTTTTGTAGATGTTCAGTACATGTTTTGCCACCGTGTTCATTGATGTCCCCCTTTTTTTAAAGATGAACATGCTGCATTTACATTGCTGAACCTCTGTTGCAATAACTATCGTCACTATTTAAATTATTCTATATCGTTTATTCTATATTTGTTGTAGAGAAATGTATACAGAAAATTATACCTGAAGATCTTGCCTGCATCATGCAGAAGCTCAAGACTGTATTTCTTATAAACAATATCACCTGTCACGCATGTTATTTACTTCCAGAAGCCGAAGAGCTCATAGGCATTTTGAAAGCCGATCAGTTCCATGGCTCTGTCGTCCTGGATGAGTTTTTTATGGCTTCATAGTTCTTTTTTACGCCGGGAACGCCCGGGAAGTCGGAACCGAATATGTATTTATGGCTGAATCTTTTCATTGAAGGAAAATATTCTAAAAGGTTTTTTATCCACAACCATGCGGGCATCGAGGGCACAGACGCCTGATCCGTCCTTAAGGAGTCGTAAAGGATTGACATCCATTTCTTTTATTTCCGGGAATTCTGCAAGTATCCACGATACTCTCACAACGGAACTAACGTATCCATCAATATCTGCAGGTTCCATACCCCGGGCTCCCTTCAGAAGTGCATAAGATTTAAGAGATTCGATCTTTTTCCTTACAAACTGTGCATTGGCAGGGCACAGGCAGGTTTGAACATCTTTGAAAACTTCCACATATATGCCTCCGAAACCGAAAATGACTACGGGACCGAAAGATTTATCGAATTTGCCTCCGATGAACATATCGTAGCCTTCATCGGCCATTGCCTGTATCCGTATCCCCTCAAAACTAGCGCCCTTCTTATATTCTTCAAGATTCTGACGTATTTGCGAAAAATATCTCTTAACCCCCTTCTCATCTCTGACCCCAACGACAACCCCACCGGCATCGGTCTTGTGGAGAGCATCGGGAGATACAACCTTCATTGCAACCGGGTATCCGATCTCTTTTGCCAGTTCAACTGCATCTTGCTCATTCCTTGCAATATCTGAGACGGCTGCGGATATGCCTGACATGCGAAGCAGTTCAAGGGCATCTTCACCGATTACCTCTCCATGAGCATCGATCCACTTTCGAAGATCGTCTTTATTAAAATATGAGTTCGTTGGAGGCGCCTCTTGATCGATATACCTTCTTGTATGCCAGTCTTTCTGGAAGGAGAGTGCTCGCACCATCTCTTCGGGATTATTAAAAATCGGATAGTTCGAATATTCCTTTACTGTATGCAGGTACCCGGAAAGTCCATAGAGACATACCCCCAGTGGTTTCCCTGATGAAAGAATTGAGCCGTAAGTTTCCTTTGACAAGTCCGTCAAAAACAGACCGGTAAAAACATTATTTCCTTCAGGCATCTTCGGCTTCTGACCGATATAAATTGCACCATCAACATTATCATTGTGCATTACCTCGTAATTTACATGGGCTACCATATGTGGATCATAAATATCTCCCATGTCGAGTGGATTGGAAAATTTGATTACCCCTGCATTGGCAAACTTATTCAAACTATTATAGAACTCTTCACCGGGATCGGCAAACTCAAAGCCTGCCTTTTCACACAAGTCTGCACCCATAACGGCGAACCCGCCGGCCGGACTCATAACCATAATCCGATTTCCACGCATTGGAGGAAGCACGAAAGCTTTGGCAACAGCCACAAGGTCCCCGAAATTGTGTATTCTAATAATCCCAGCTTCCTCAAAAGCTGCATCTATAATATCCTCATCATTACTGAGTGCGCTGGTATGGCTTAATGCAGCCCTTCCTCCGGCCGATGTGGTATTCGATTTATAGACTATTATAGGTTTCCTGACCTTTTTAGCGACCTGAATAAGACGATTTCCATTGCTGATGCTTTCAAGGTACATACAAATAGTATCTGTCTCAGGGTCCTGGTCCAGGTACTCAAGAAAATCTGCTTCATCAAGGTCAAGCTTATTTCCGATGCTGATAAACTTTGCCATGCCCACATTTTCATCAGCGAGCAGGTTGAAGAGCATGAGACCGACGCCGCCGCTCTGGGTTATAATGGACATTCCTCCCCTGGCGGGTGGGTAAATCGGGACGAAGGGAAGGCAGAGACCATTTCCGGTATTTGCCACTGCAATACAGTTTGGACCCACAAACTTGATATTATACTTCCGGGCAGTTTTTAAAAGAACAGATGATAGATTTTTACCCTCATCTCCGAATTCTGAAAATCCTCCCGATAAAATGGCCATTCGTGTGATTCCGAACTTTCCGCATTTTTCAACCGACTCAGGTACAAAGCGGGCAGGTATAAGGCATACCGCAAGATCAGGAATTTCCGGCAGGTCTTCAACCTCCTTATACATCTTGATCCCGCTGACGTTCAACTCGTCGTTCTTTGGATTTACTCCAAATATGCGTCCCCTGTAACCCCATCGCAGGAGATTCTCCAGAATCAGCTTGGGAATATTATTAGCCTTAGCCGACAGTCCGATAATAACTATTGATTGTGGATAGAAAAGTTTTTCCATAAAATAAGCACCTCATTCAGGTTGTCTGATAACCATTTATTCTAAGGCAGATAAAATGAGCCAGCCTTACCACCTGATTACAACTGCACCCCAGGTTAAACCTGCTCCAAAACCCGTCAGTACCACCACATCACCCGCTTTAATCCGACCGGTCTGCAGTGCTTCGTGCAGTGCAATAGGGATGGATGCTGAGGATGTGTTGCCGTATCGATCCACATTTACCATGAACTTCCCTCTTTATTTGAACTGTATTGCGAATCTACTTCTCAACTTCTGTAAATTCATTTTACCGCATCAGGATATAAATAATACAGGAAAAACAAACTATCACTGAGAGGCTTTACAGAACATCCTCCTCTTAAGGGAGCTGAAGAAATTATCCAACATTCTTTATACCCCCTTGACATTGTCCTGCTATACCGGTATGTTATGAAAAATGCCCGGCAATGCCAATAAACCGGAACAACTTTTAAAAAACCGATTTAACCCTGGTAAATTTTTTACAAATTTGACTGCAGGGCTAATCTCCGGGGTTATCACAATCACCATGGGCACAGCTTTTTCTGCCCTTATATTTGCAGGCCCTTTGTCTGATTTTATGTCCCGCGGTGTCAGCCTTATTCTTTTCGGCGCTTTTATAATGGGTGTTTTTACAGCAATTACAAGTTCTTACAAAGGTACTGTAGTGCACCCCCAGGAAATTCCAGCGGTAATTCTTGCCCTTATTGCGTCTTTCATTGCTTCTGCAATGCAGGGCAAGGGAACAGGGGAAGCTGTTTTTGTAACCGTTGTTGCCGTGATTATTTTAACATCTCTTGCCACGGGACTTTTTTTTCTTATCCTCGGTTTTTTAAAGGCAGGCAATCTTATACGGTTTATTCCTTACCCTGTAATAGGGGGATTCCTCGCCGGCACCGGTTTACTGCTGGTCAAGGGAGCATTCAGTGTAATGACAGGGAAAACGCTTGCCATTGCCAATCTGCTTTATCTTGCCCAGCCTGATATCTTGATCAAGTGGTTTCCGGGTCTCTTCCTTGCCATTATTTTGTTTTTGATTCTTCGATGGCGGAAACACTATCTTGTTATGCCCCTTTGGCTTTGCGCTTCCTTTGGTCTTTTTTATCTCATTATGGTTACAGCTCATATTCCCTTAAGCGAAGTGCGGGCACAGGGGTGGCTTATAGAAGCATTTCAAAAGATAGAATTTAGATACCCCTTATCATTGTCATCTTTTTCGCAGATTAACTGGCCGCTGATTTTAACGCAGATCGGAAACATAGGGACTATTCCAATAATCTGCTGCGTTTCCATGCTGCTCAATGCGAGCAGCCTTGAGCTTGTCGTGCGGGAAGAAATTGACCTTAACCGGGAACTCAGATCAGTTGGGGCTGCTGACTTCATGGCAGGTCTTTTCGGCGGCACTGCCGGTTTTCACTCGCTTAGCCTTTCCACTCTCAGATATTCCATGGGGGCAAACAATAGAATGGTAGGGCTATTTTCCGCAGCCATGTGCGGTTCCATTATCTTTTTCGGAAGTTCCCTTTTATCTTATTTCCCAAGACCAATTATGGGCAGTGTGCTGCTTTACCTCGGCTTTGCCTTCCTGTATCAATGGCTATATGAAGCCTGGTTCAAGCTCCCCAGGCTTGATTGCTTCCTTATAATCCTTATACTCGTAGTCATAGGGGCTTTAGGTTTTATCGAAGGGGTAGGGGCAGGCATACTTATAGCCATCATAATCTTTGTAGTGCGATACAGCCACGTTAATGTGATAAAACATGCCCTTTCAGGTATCAATTATCACAGCAACGTAGACCGTGCTCCGCATCAGCAGCAAGTCCTTGATGAGAAAGGAGAGGAAATTTATATCCTGAAACTTCAGGGTTTTATTTTCTTCGGCACTGCCAATAATTTATTCGAGGATATACGCAAAAGAGCAAATGATCGGATTATGATGCCTCTTCGCTCAGTCATCCTTGATTTCAGACTTGTGAACGGCGTCGATTCATCGGCAGTAAATAGTTTCAGCAAGATGAGGCAGCACGCTGAGGTACATAGCTATGTTCTTGTATTTACACAGATATCAGCGGAACTTTTCAACCAGTTCAAAAGGGGTGGTTTTGATTTCATGGACGATGAGTCCTTCCATATGTTTCCTGACCTCGACCTTGGCATGGAGTGGTGTGAAAATGAGATTTTATGCAGCATTGATTCGGTTTGTATTGAGAAAAAACAGAACCTTGAAGATCAACTACAGGATTTTCTCCTGTCTTCAGTCAGAATAGACCATTTTCTTCATTATCTTGAGCGGCAGGAAGTTCCTGAAGGCTATTACCTGATAAAACAGGGCGATCCTCCTCATTCCCTCTACTATCTTGAATCCGGTCAGGTAACTGTAACGCTTCGCAATGAATATGGTCAAACAGTCCGTTTACGGACCATGGGCCCGGGTACGGTAGTTGGAGAACTGGGACTCTACCTGAGCCTCCCATCAACGGCATCTGTAGTAACAATAAAACAAAGTGTCTTTTTCAAATTAACAGTTGAAGCTTTACGCAGTATGGAGGAAAAAGAACCTGAGCTGGCCGCTGCCTTTCACAGGTTTATAATTCATCGTATGGGAGAACGGCTTGCCTATACTAACCAGCTCCTGCAGGTGCTGATGGATTAAAGCCGGGGCGGACTGGCACGATATGGTTTTTCTTGAAACTTACACCACAGAATGTGTTAATTTAAAGCATGTCCAAGGCATGTCCCGAAGATAATCCAAACAGGCTTTTTATCCTTGGTGTAATTCACCGGGACGACAAGGGTGCTGAATTGCTACGTGAATGGCTTGTAAATATTGCGCCTGAAGTAATTACCCTGGAGTTTTCCAACTATGGTCTGGAATTCAGAAAAGAAAGAGGTATGGAATACAAAAAAAGACTTGAGGAAATCCTGAATAAAATAAAGGTTGAAAATGAAACCTATGATAGGGAAGCGCTTTCCAGACTTTTTGCTTATATCAATATGCCCTATGAGTATGAGGTTGTATCCGGGTATGCCCAGGAGCATGACGCATTGTTTTATCTGATAGACATGGACGATTTTTCTTATCTCAAGCTTCAGCAGATTGATGAATTGTTTGAAGAAAACAATATAAGACAGCTCCTTTACGGGAATGACGGAGCCGTAGACAGCAATGAGAAGGCTATTGCAAAATTATTCTTTGAAAAAGGGATAAAACTTTTTACTTATACTGATGAGATGTATGTCAGGGACAAGCATATGAGTAACATGATTTCGACATTAATGAAACATCATATGCATAAGAAGTTTCTTCATATATGCGGGTGGCAGCACCTGCAGGATCCATACGGGCTTTATGCCCAATTCAATCCAGGAAAGGCGTTTTTCTATGATAAAGCTTTTTGTGTTTGACCTCGGAAATGTAATCCTGCCCTTTGAGCACAGGCAGATTGCGGTAAAACTCTATGAAAAATCAAAAAATAGAACGGGAATATTGCCGGATGATATTTTTAAATTCCTCTTTGACAGGGAGAAGGGTATTGTAAATATCTATGAAACAGGCAACATGTCTTCGCTTGAATTCTTTACCCGGCTAAAGGAACTTTACATGCTTGCCATGGATTTTGAGGATTTCAAAAATATATGGAATCCTATTTTCCATGAGAACCTCCGGGTAAGTGAGGCTGTATTATATTTAAAATCAAAGGGTTATCCTGTTTATTTATTAAGTGATACAAACGAGCTTCATTTCACATATGCTGCTGAGACTTACCCTGTTGTCCATGCTATGGATAAGTGGATTCTTTCTTATAAAGTAGGCGTAAAAAAGCCTGATAAAAAGATCTATGATGTTATATTTGAAGAGATGGACATAGATGGAAGCGAAGTTTTTTATATTGACGACATTGAGAGGTATATAGAAGCTGCAAAAAGTTATGGTATTAACGGCATGGTCTTCCGGGATGCGGAAGAATTGTGGCAGATGTTGAAAGAAAATGGAATATAGCAAAACATGCCACTCCGGGGCGATTTGTTACTGAGTAACTTTAATTAAACAGAGTTGAGTTACTCAGAAATAGGTTTCCATCCGGGAACCCCGGACGGGAACCAGGTGATAAAGAAAGGTTGCTCAGCGTCCAAGGTTTAACAAATATTGGACATACATAGGAGTATATACAATGATTCAGTATCCTGATATTGATCCGGTAATCATAAAAGTTGGCCCTTTAGCAGTACGATGGTATGGCCTTATGTATATTTTAGGATTTGTTTCTTCATACCTCCTTGTCATGTACCAGATAAAAAAGAAGGCGCTGAAAATAGAGAGGGCGCAGATTGATGACCTGTATTTTTACCTGATTCTTGGTCTTATTGTCGGAGCTCGGCTGGGGTATATATGCTTTTACAATCTAAGCTTTTACCTGGGGAATCCCCTTGAGGTATTTGTTCTATGGCATGGAGGCATGTCGTTTCACGGAGGACTTATAGGGACATTCATCGCCGGTTATATAGTTATTAAAAGAAAAAAACTTAAATTTCTTACAATGCTGGACCTTATTGTCCCGACCGGCCCTATAGGTATAGGCCTGGGAAGGCTGGGTAACTTTATTAACGGCGAGCTTTTCGGTAAGCCTTCAGATGTGCCCTGGGCGATGATATTCCCCCAGGGCGGCAATATTGCAAGGCATCCTTCGCAATTATATGAGGCATTTTTTGAGGGATTTGTCCTCTTTGTCGTTCTCTGGTTGTACAAAGACAGAAAGAAAAGAGGAGGCGATGTTTTTGCGCTTTTTTTAATGTTGTACGGTGTTTTCAGATTTTTTTGTGAATTTTTCCGGGAGCCTGATTTGCAGGTTGGCTACATATTCGGTGTAGTAACAATGGGACAGATATTATGTGCCATAATGCTTTTTACAGGCCTTTTTCTCAAGTATTTCTATCTCCCAAAATACAGCATAAAATAAATGCAGTAAGTACAGAAAGTGTCAAATCATGGGGCAGGGCTTTCATTATTTGAATTTATGAAAATCCTTGTTTCTCTCGTAGAGTATTTTCAGCCCCTTCAAGGTGAGAAATTCATCCACTTCATCTATAGAATCTGAATTTTTAAAGATAAGGTTGGCAAGCCCTCCGGTAGCCATCACATAGGGATTAGTTTTAACCTCTTCCCGGATTTTCTTTATTATTCCGTCCACAAGACTTACATATCCGTATGATATGCCGGACTGCATGGCTTGTATGGTATTTTTTCCAATAACATTCTTTGGTCTTATTAATTCTACCCTCGGCAGTTTGGCGGCCCTCTCAAAAAGGGCTTCAAGGGAAATCATAATACCCGGTGCAATAGAACCGCCTGCATACTCCCCCTTCGGGGTTACGTAATCAAAAGTTGTTGCAGTTCCGAAATCTACAACAATGAGGGCATTTTTGTGCTTATCGTAGCCTGCAACAGCATTTACGATCCTGTCGGCACCTACTTCCTGGGGATTTTCGTAAAGTATGGGCATTCCGGTTTTGATGCCGGGGCCTACTACCAGAGGCTTAATTCCCATATATCTTCCGCAGAAAATTTCAAAGGGAATTAGAAGCGGCGGGACTACGCAGGATATAATAGCGCTTTCTACTTCATGGGGCTTTATTTTTTCTATGTATAGCAGGCTGTTTATAAGAATGGCATATTCATCAACAGTTTTATGGAAGATGGTGCTCAACCTCCAGTTGTTTACAAGTTTATCGCCTTTGTATACCCCGAAGACTATATTGGTATTTCCGATATCGATAACTAAAAGCATTTTCTATACCTCATGATTTGTTAGTGGTTCACAGCTAATACTCCACTGTCTAAAAAATTAACCCAAAAATCCTAAAAAATTACATCCCCTGCAATTATTCTTTTTATCTCCCCATCTATATTAAGGAGCAGTGCGCCTTTATTGTCTATACCTTCGGAGGTTCCTTTGTATATCCGGCCCATTTGATTTATCTCCAGATATTTGCCTTTTATACATGACCTGTCTTCCCAGATACGACAAATCTCATTTTCACCATTCTGTTTAAAAAGAAGGTAATATTTCTCCAAGTTTGAAAGTAAAATACCACATATACGAGGCCTTTCAAATAGAATTTTTGTCTCAATTAAGAGGGATGTTGCCTTTTGATCAATCTCCTCGCTTATTTCCTTTTCCTTCATATTTATGTCCAATCCGATACCCACGACAACAAATTTTACCATGTCGGCCTCAGTGGAAAGTTCAAGCAATGTACCGCATATCTTCTTTCCGTTGATAAGCAGATCATTGGGCCACTTAAGCGTTGGTTTTATTCCTGTTATTGTCTCAACAGTGTCATAAACGGCAAGAGAGGAAATAAACGTTATGGAGTATACGTTTGAAGGATGAACATGCGGTTTAAGTATTATTGATAGATACAGGTTTTCTCCTGCCGGCGAAAACCAGACCCTGTTTAATCTTCCCCTGCCGGCTTTCTGTGCATCGGCAAGAACACATGTTCCCTCAGGAGCGCCATCAAGAGCGAGTTTGAAAGCATATGAATTCGTTGAATCAATAATGTCCTTATATATTATCTCTTTTCCGATAATGTCTGTTTTTAAGTGCCTTTCTATTTCCCAGGCATACAGTTTATCAGGGGTCTTAATGAGTTTGTATCCTCTACCTTTTAATTTTGCAATAACATATCCAAGCCGTTCAAGCTGATGCATATACTTCCATATAGCTGTCCTCGATATGCCAAGCTCAGTGGAAATAAAATCTCCGGAAATATAGTCCGGTTTTTCTCTTAAAAAGTTCAATATATCTCTGATTCTATCCATTTTCCACCTTGTCGTAATGTGAGAAATACATAGTAAAAGATGCCCTTCCCTGTGAAATGGATCTTACATCGGTAGAATAACCGAACATCTTTGTCAGTGGTGCATATGCCTGAACCATAGTAATTTTATCTTTTGCTAACAAATTTGCAATCTGGCATTTTCTTGCATTTAAGTCACTGATAACCTCTCCCAGGAATTCATTTGGCACTGTTACGGCAAGAGACATAATAGGAAGGAGAAGTTCGGGTTTTGCATCATTGCATGCCTTTCGAAACCCTTCATATGCGGACATTTTCAGGGTAAGACGGGCAAAATCAGGGTTGTTGAATGATGCATCTTTTATGTCCACTTTAATGTCCGTCAAAGGAAAACCCTTGATAATCCCCACATTGGATGATTCAGTAATGCCTTCTTCGATGGCGGCAATATATGGAAAGGCGGGGTGTTCCTCGTTAATATGACAGGTAACGACTATGCCTTCCCCGCGTTTGTTCGGTGCTACACTCAATGATACCGTACCTTTGCAAAGGATATTATTTATCGATTTTTCAAATGTGTGCTCTATGGATGCAGAAGCTTCAATGGTTTCTTTATAAACAACCTGAGGTTTGCCTACCTGTAGATCAATGCCGAATTCTTCCTTGATCCTCCGCATAACAACATCAAGGTGGAGTTCACCCATGCCGGAGACAATCGTCTGATAGGCATTCTCATCAGTCTTGAGGATGAATGTAGGGTCTTCCTCGGATATTCTCTGGAGTACCTGGTTAAGCTTATCCTGGTCAATATTCCGTCGGGGTTCGACAGCTATTGAAATGACAGGCTGATATATTTCAATGGATTCGAGGAGGATCGGTTTTGTTTTGGTCAGGGTGTGGCCGGTGGATGTTTCCTTCAGACCGACTATGCCGACTATGGCCCCGGTCTTTGCTTCGTCTACCCTGTCTTTATGATTCGCATGAATTTTATAAATTCTTGAAATCTTTTCTTTCTTTCCAATATTTACGTTGTAGACATCCTCTCCGACCTTTATTTCCCCGGAGTATATCCGAATATAGATAAGCTTTCGGCCTTCTTCCATGACAACTTTAAATGCAAGGGCCGATAAATCCTCATCACTTCTTGTCTGTCTTGTCTCAATCTCCCCGGTTTCTGGATTTTTGCCCTGAACAGGCGGGACATCAAGCGGAGAAGGCAGATAACGGACTATTCCGTCCAGAAGGGGTTGAATGCCTTTATTCCTGAGCGCTGCACCGCACAGGACAGGCACACATTTTAGGGAGATAGCGGCTTTCCGTATTGTATCGTGAATTACAGACTCTTCAATTTCCTGCCCTTCCAGATAGAGTTCCATGAACACATCGTCAAGAAGCGACAATTTTTCAAGGAGTTTTTCACGATATTCCATGGATATTTTTATATATGCCTCGGGAATTTTGATAAATTTGTAAGTAGTCCCCAGGTCTTCTTCATCCCAGATAATACCTTTCATTGCTATGAGATCGACAACGCCGAAAAAGCCGTCTTCTTTGCCGAGGGGAATCTGCAATGGAATTGGATTTGCTCCGAACTTCTCTACCATCATATCTATAACATTAAAATAATCGGCGCCAATCCTGTCGAGCTTATTGATAAAGGCTATTCTTGGAACATTGTATCTGTCTGCCTGATGCCAGACGGTTTCCGACTGAGCCTCAACGCCGCCGACACCACAGAAAACAGCTATCATTCCATCAAGCACCCGGAGAGACCGCTCGACTTCAATAGTGAAGTCAACATGTCCCGGTGTGTCAATAATCTGAATTTCGTGATTATCCCAGTAGCAAGTTGTAACGGCAGAGGTAATGGTAATGCCCCTCTCCTGTTCCTGCGGGAGGTAGTCCATTGTGGCTGTACCTTCATGAACTTCCCCTATTTTATAGGTTTTACCGGTATAAAAAAGGATACGCTCCGATACAGTGGTCTTTCCGGCATCTATATGTGCGGCGATTCCGATGTTGCGTATCTTTTTCAGTCTCTGAGATTCTTTTTTCATCAGGCTAAAATATCACCTATCTGGGGAGGAAAAGTCAATACTGGGAAGATGTTAAAGATCAGGTAAGATCAAGAAAGTGCTTAAAATTTTATAAGTCAGAAAATTTGTGAAAATTAGTTTCCTATTTTTTTGTCATGTCATGTATGCGTGGTATTACTGTTTGCTTCGCTCAACCGCTTTTAGGTTCAAGGCTGGTTTTTCTCGGATTGCTGCGAAGAAGGTTTGTGAAGTAATCACTCATAATATTTCAAATAAAAAGGCAGGGTCAAATCGACCCCGCCTTGATAATTGATCTACTATGTTTATTTTTTGAATCTTCTCCTCAATCCTGCAAGTCCTACCAGACCAGAGCCCAAAAGCCATAGAGCACCGGGGATTGGTACTGTACTACAATGTGATGCCATGGCTGCATAGGTTACTATCGTTTCTGTCCCAAAAAAGATATGCACAATCTCTGACGAAGGTTGGGGAGTAAGTGTGAACATCCAGGTGTATCTTCCAGGGCCATATGTTTCAAATATTGTTTCCGGTTCAATCCCTCCAGGAGTGGTGATAACGCTTTTCATGAAAGCAGAACCGGATGATTCCATATAAAACCAGACTGTTTTTATACCGTCTGGGTTATATATATTCTGAAGTTCGAAATCAAAATATGTGTTAGTCGGCAAATAGCGCCACTCGTTATAAAAGTCCGGTTGAAACGGCGGCTCCGGCGTCTGATATGCCAACAAGGCTACAGGGCTGGTGATAAGGATAATTAAACACATTAATATAATCTTTTTCTTCATATGCTTCCCCCATAAATAATGTTAGATGATATGTGGAGTGCCGAATTCTTTCCATCAGCTATAACTATTTCAATAAGTTCCCAATACTACGCCAGCTTTTATCATTTCGATTGCTGTTTGCCGGTCCACCCCCATTTTTTCTCAAGCGCTAAATATGGCAAAGACGCTTCAAGAGCTGTTAATAATAATTTGAATAAAATCATTTCTACCATATACAATAATGTATTATTTTTGTATGTAGGAAATGTTATACAAATGTTGTCTAAAAATCCTACAATTTAGGAGTAAAAATGTAAGATCATTATTTTTGACAGACAATCATTGGGAATGATAATAGTCCGTGCAAATAAGTTGTCAAATTGGATACAGCGCTTCTCGTAGATACAAGATTTTATGTTGATGATGTACAATCGGGAACCGGGGGACATGATAAAAACATTTGCATCTACCGGGGATGCAATCATAGAAGTTTCTGAAAAAGCTTACCCTCTTAGTTCCACACGATTTTACTTTTAAAACTTTGGTTCTTTGATTCAGGCTGCAATTGTCCAGATGCTGCCGGAATTAAACTGTAGGGATGGAGCATTATCAGCATCCTCAGCCTATAGTTTTCAGAGGGCGCAACATTGTTTGTATCTGGTTGTTATTACTCTGATGGAAAAATATAATGATAGACGTCTGTATTCTGAGATACATTTTTTTTGAACTCTCCGCCTGCAAGCCTCATTGAATGCTGCTGATAGAGCAGTTTTGATTCCCTGAGAACAAAAGGGTTGCTACCATGCATGGGTGTTAGCGACAGAATGATGTCTTTCCGGCTACGGTATGTTTTCAGAAGGACTTGGGGGACTTCGGAAATAGCAAGCTGTTCCAGAAAGGCCGTGAGAATATCCTGAAACATGAGTTTATCGGCAGTAATAAGGAGGTCTTCCTGTATTGGATCGAATGTTATCCGGATTGAAGAGAAAAGAGGCGTGTAGGCAATCCTTTTTGTAAGTTCATCAATAAATTTTCTGTCGTCATCGAGGGCATCAAATATCTTTTCGTCTTGAGAGGAAATGTCTCTAATTGAATCAAGTGTCTCTTTGACAGCGCTGTTGAGGTCGAAGAGAGTTTCCTGATCTTTGAATTGAATACCATAGACTACGTTTACAAAATCTGACAGCAGACTTCTGATCCTGTGAATAAAGTGGGGATCAAAGAGCCCAAAAAGCTTTTCGGGCTCAAAGATCTTGTTGACTTTTCTTGAAAAATGTACAGCCTTTGAAATGAGCGGTGCCCCGCGCTTGTCCGTGAGTTCGTCAAAAAAACTTTGAAATTCGTTTACAATATTATCGATTGCATCAAAATCGATGGCACCCAGGATTTCCACTGCCCTTTCCTCTTCTTCCAGCATCTCGAGATAGTAGGAGGTCTTCAGGAGGCGCGCTGCAATGATGGAAAATATATTGCTTGCTTCCTCCAGGAGAACGACAGCATATTCTGACAAATACAAAGAACGTTGCCGGTCAAAATAAGAAATGTTTTTGAGCTTCAATGCATCTTTGTAAGTATCTTCAAGAATTTTCTCTGCCTTTGCAAAACTGATGATGTTACCGTGACCGGTCAGTACAAGTTTTATACCTGCTTCTCTCCCTTTTTTCAACATTGCCCTTATTGACAGGGCCAGTTTTTCATTATCCCACCCTGATTTTCCGGCAATCCCCGGCGTAGTGGCCAAATGCAGGTCTCCGGTAAAGAGAAGCGATCCCAACCGATAACTGACACTATCCGGGCTATGCCCAGGTGTGTGAAAAAGTTGTATTTTGTCGTTCTCGCTAATTGCGAAGGATTGACATGGTACAATTTCACCATTCTCAAGTTGGATGACGCTGTTCTCAATGGCCAGGGGGTGTTCTTTGGTTGTATCGGATTCATCATAGTTTTCAAAAAAACGGGCTCTTACCTTGCACTCAGGCAATACTGAACCATTCATGTTTGCAAGGGTAATACTTTCATCCCGGCTCTCAATGGCCCTTGCCGCCTCGAAATGGCAAATAATTTCACCATGGGGTTCATCATTCATGAGATGTGATACGGCAAGGAAATGGTCAATGTGGCAATGTGTAAAAAAGATAAATACAGGCCGGTATTTCTCTTTCTGAACCGGCGAAATAATCCTTTGTATTTGCTCTATCTGATCAAGTTCTGCGCCTGGATCTATAATGATAATATACCGGTCAGATTTCAGAATAAACGTATTGGAACAGGTAACGCAGGGTTTCCGTATTAAAGGGTATATTCCAACGCTATTAGACCCTGGTACCGCAGCCCACTGGTTATTCTCCAGAGTTGGTTCTTTTGAAAGTGTTGTGTCCATAAAAATAACCTCATATTATCATAATTTAATCCAAATGATTCCCTGCAGCTTGCTGCAGGGTTACTACTTTCCCTCGCCCCTCCGGGGGAGAGGGCGGGGTGAGGGGGATATGAGCCTCTTTTCAGTGATACCCCGCAGCTTGCTGCGGGCAGGTTCATTAGCATATCCATCTCCTGGATATGTCACCGTTTATTTGCAAAAATTGTAAAAAACAAAGCTAAAACACACATCATCCCCCCGGCCACGTATGCATGGCTGAATCCATTCAGCAGTATTGATCCGGGAATGTCCAGTTGACTCAAATTTACACTGCCTGGGGCAAAGCTGCCAAGTGAATCAATGAAAACTTTTTCAAATATGGCAACCCCAAAAACCATGCTCAAATTAATTGCTGTATTAAGAAGACCTGATGCCATTCCTTCTTTTCCTTTAGAAGCACAACTCATGGCCATATTATTAATTGGCGACAGGAAAAACACATAGGAGAAGCCGAACAATGCGAGGAAAACAATTACAGGAATAAGGCCGTTGTTTCTTATGCTGTAGGAGAAGGCAAAGGTGTTTATTGTTGCAGCAGCCATTGCTGCAATACAGAGAATGGCGGGGTTTTTCCTGTCGGAAAGTTTGCCTGCATAAGGGGATACGAACACATAAATCAATGAGTAAACAAGTAGAATCATCCCTGTTCCTGCAGGACTGAGCCCTTTTACAATTTCAAGATAGAAGGGAAGGAGAAAGGCATTTCCAGCGATAAGCATGTATGCCATCATTGTTGCGGATAATGCAAATGTAAATTTAGAACTCTTCAGGGTATTAATATCCAGAAGAGGGTCTTCATGTTTTTTTTCATGTGTAATAAAGAAAAAGAGTACAAGGAGAAAAATGCCCAGTAATGCGAATGTTGAAAACGAAATCCAGCCTTGCTTACTTCCAATAATGTTGCAGAAAAAGAGTGCAGACAATAAAATAAAGCTGAGAATTGTACCAATAAAATCAAATTTGCGCTTGATACGGGCAGGCATTGCATCATGATTGCCGACCGATGAGGGGATGAATTTGTATGCGCAAACCATGGCGCCTGCACCAAGGGGGACATTGATAAGGAATACCCCCCTCCACGATAAATACTCGGCTATTATGCCCCCTAAGGGCGCCCCTGCAGCGACTCCGAGTGCTGTAGCAGAAGCATTCATGCCAAAGGCCCATCCCAATCTATTTTCAGGGACTACTCTTGCAAGGATTGCGAAACTTGCAGCCAGAAGCATGGAGCTCCCCAGGCCATGAATTGCCCTGGCAATGGTCAGTGTATTAATTCCTGTGGATATGCCGCAAAAAAGCGACCCTAGGATAAAAACGCCATATCCGATAATGAATATGTTTTTATGTCCCGTCCTGTCGCCAAGTTTTCCAAAAAACATGAGAAAACTTGTGATAACAAGGAGATATACAGTTACAATACGGGACGCCTCGCCTGTTCCGATGTTAAAGATACGAGAGATTGTGGGCAGGGAAACATTAACAGTGTAAAGGTTCAGGCGGCCGAGAAAGGAAGCAAAGGCAACACTAAGGACGATCAAATATATTTTTTTATCGTCAGCCCTCATAATGTTCAAACAATCTACACTATCTTTGCTGTTTTGCAACATCAAAATAAGAAAATGTTTCTTCTTGACAGTTTTTTTTCTCCGTGCTAATTTTCCTTTAAAAAGCATAAAACACATTCTTTTTGCATCCTGTTGAAAACATTTAATTATGTATTTCTTGCTGAAAGGAGCAAAATGTCCACTTTTTCTGATAAGCAATCAATGCCAAGAAGTTTCGGTAGGCGACAGGAAGACTGGTTTGTAAGGGACAGGATCAAAAGACAGAGCCAGCTTCTCCATGTCGGTCAGATCATAGTTTCTGAAATTAACATGAGCGCTCTCTTCGAAATAATTATGGAGCAGACCAACCAGATCCTTGATGCAGAGAGAAGCTCTGTGTTCCTGTATTGCGATAAAGATAACGAATTAAGGTCTCTTGCGGCAACAGGCATGCATGATGAACAAATCAGAGTTTCCGTGGAACACGGGATAGCAGGCTGGGTCTTCCAGCACCGGGAGCCCTTGCTAATCAATGATTGCTACAATGATCCCCGCTTTTATGCTGAAATAGACAAGAAAACTGGCTTCCACACCAGAAACATTCTTTGTTTCCCCCTGATCAACAGATCTCACGAATGTATAGGAGCGCTCCAGGCATTGAATAAAAAAACAGGGGATTTCACAAATGAGGATGTGGAACTGCTTGTGCCTGTCTCTAATTATATTGCAATTGCCCTTGAGAACTCGAAGCTCTATGAAGAACTCAAACTTCTTGATAAAGCCAAAGAACGGGTTATCAACCACCTTTCTCATGAATTAAGAACGCCCCTTGCTATAGTATCAGGAGTCCTGGACCGGGTTTTAAAAAAGGTAAGAGAAGCCAATATTGTATCGCTGGAGCGGGCTATTGCTATCGGGTACCGAAATGTTACCCGTCTGCAGGAATTGCAGGTGAAGATAGATGATTTACTCCATCAGAAGCCTTCGGAGGAGAAACAGAAAATATTGAACATTATCCAGGATGCCCTCTATTTTGTAGAAGAACTCAACGGACAGGAAAACCTGTCAGGTACAAATATTCTTGATCTTATAACCGAGCGCATTGAGTCTTTATACAGGATCGAAGAGGTGAGGGAAGAACTTATTGTGATCGATGTTTTTCTGAACGATCTCTGTAACGAAACGGCCGTATTGATGAAAGAAAGGGAAATTGAAATTGTAAGAAATTTTGAAAAGAGTATTGCTGTAAATATGGACCGGAATATCTTGAAAAAGGTGTGCGGTGGTATTTTGAAGAATGCTGTTGAAAAAACGCCTGATGAGGGCATGGTTGATATAAGTGCTTATTCTGTGGACAATAGTGTTCAGATAGACTTTCGTGATTTTGGAATCGGTATTTCCCCTGAAAACCAGAAGATGATCTTCGGAGGGTTTTTTCATACCCAGGATACTGATGTATATTCATCAAGAGAACCATATATGTTCAATGCAGGCGGCTCAGGTTCCGACCTTCTCAGGATTAAGGCATTATCCGAACAATATGGATTCCGCCTTGATTTCAACAGTTCCCGCTGTGTTTTTATCCCTGCGGACAGAGATATCTGTATGGGCAGGATCTCTCGCTGCCGGGCTGTTAAATCAAAGCAGGAGTGCTTTGCCTCCGGAGGAAGTATTTTTTCAGTAATCATCCCGAAAGCATGAAAAAGGATAGGGCACGCCAGGCTTATTGCTCTGCTGGTCCATACCCCGAAGCTTGTTTCAAGATGGCTGCACCGAAAATTGCCGCGAGGGCTTCATTTCCTGCCCCCGTTTTTTCTGTTAAAGAGTAGGTATATCTTTCCCCTCATGGCTCATAACATTTTTACGGTCGAACTCATAAGGCGATGAAGGCAATTCACCTGTAAAAATGCTTTTCAGTTGTTTCACCAACTCATGGTCTTCTCCGAGCACAGGAATGAGCGACTGTATGGTACGACCGACAGTGGCATTACATAAATCCTGAATTTCATGCCTTATTTCCTCTGGAAGCATGTTGTAACCCTGCACTACGTGACCTATCCACGCAGGCAAATAAGAAAGCTCCATCTCTTTTGGAAATACATAACCCTCAAGCGAACCTACCTTAGCGGCAAAATCATATATATCCCTGTTAAATCCCATGTACCCTCCTTGTTATTCTATTTAATATGTATATTTATAGCACCGGCAGACTTGAAGTTCAATCAATTGATTCCTCGCAGCTCTGCTTCGGGGTGACCACAATCCCTCGCCCCTTGAGGGAGAGGGCAGGGTGAGGGGGGGATAATCATGTCCCCCATTCCTCTGATACCTCGCAGCTTTGCTGCGGGGAGGTTCATTAAGCGCATTACACTTTAAGAATATTGTGAAGTAATGATAACCGAGATGCGGTATTGGTTGCATTGTATCATTTAAGGCCTTGATGTAGTGGTTCCGGGAAAGAATTCTGCCTGAACATTCTTTTTATAGTATCTGCCAAGGAAGGAGAGATCCTGACTGTGCTTCCAATGTATGCAGCAACATCGGGCTCAGGAACAACAGCGGATCATGCTGCTGCTACAATATTAACTATATAATACCTTGGTGGATAAAATTTAAGGCGTAAAACCAGGATAATTGGTTTGGAGTGGAAGTAAGTACATATATAAGCATCAAGAAAGGTCTTTATTGTCGGACTTGCTTATAACGATAATAAATTTATAGAAAAAGGCAAATATTTATAATACAATAGACAAAAAGATAAGGTGGTGAAATATATGGGAGTTGCAGCTAAAAGAATAGATCATCCTTACATAACAATAGATAAAAAGATTAGAAACGGTGAACCGATTATAGCCGGTACCGGCATTCGTGTTCTTGATATTGCAATAAGATATGGGCTTATGGGCATGTCTCCTGAAGAAATTACCAATGCACACCCGCACCTTGATCTTGCACAAGTGCACGATGCCCTTTCATATTATTATGAAAACAAAAATGTAATTGATAAAATATGGAAAGATGAGCTTGAAGAAATAGAGAAATTAGAATCCGTGCATTCATCAGTTCTGGAGAAAAAGCTTGGGAAAATTAAAAATCTACATAGATGAAAATGTTGATATTTCAATAGCAAAAGGATTAAAAAAACAAGGAATAGAGGTTCTTACTGCTATTGATGAAGGCTTAATCGGGAAATCCGATATAGAACATTTCAATTATGCCCGTAAAATTAACGCCGTCTTGTTTACCCATGACCACCATTTCCTTAATATTGCAAAGCGTGCAAATGAAAAGGGACTGAATCATCCAGGGGTTATTTTTTCAAAAATGAATAAATATGGTATTGGCGAATGTATTAGAAGGCTGTCTGTTTATGCCGAGATCATAACGCCTGAAGAAATGAAAAATCAGATTGAATTTTTATAATAAGTTAATAAGTGCTTCCTGTAGTAAAGCCTCTATAACAATTTTAGAGACAGAACATTTCAAACCGTATTCAATTAAGTTTCTGTATTTACTGCTTGAAATTAATAAAGAATTGAAGGACAATAAATACTTAAGTGGGGAGTCGTTGAAGCAGGAATGGAAAAATAATTATGTTTTTATGGGCGGGGGTTATATTGTTTGATATTTCAATATCTCAGAAGATTTCTGTAAAACTTGTTCTTTGCTATTTATAGGCAAGACAAAATAGCGCAAACTTTACATAAGCGTATTCTTGACTAAAAAGAGGAGACAGATGAAAAAGACTGTAATAGTACTAATAATGATTATAAGTATTTTTGGTTTTGGTAGGATTTGTGAAGCACAGCAAAGCGAGAAAACGACTGTCAAAGGAGAAATCTCATTTCAAGTGGGAAAATCAAAGCACACATACTCTGGATGCTTTAAAGACAAATGCTCGGTGAATGTAGGCCAAAATATTATGCTTCATACGATAGAGAAAACATTGGGAGGTGAACCCAAAAGCGAGAAAAATTTCCTACGCTTAATGTTTTGGTATCGACTAACTGGCAGGACGGGTGAAAAAACGTTCAACATTGAAAGCGGAATGGATAGCATCAGTATATATGACGGAAGCCCTAATTTGAGTAGTGACAAAAAAGCAAAGCTGCAAAACATGTATTTCTCTGCTGGTGACACTGTTCCTCTTGCCAGAAGCCTATATTTCGGGTGTAGTGAGGCCAAAGACCAGATGATTAAACTGAAAATGATTGAATTAAAGGGAAATTCTCTTATGCACCAAATAATACTGCCAGATTGTATGAAAGAGATTGCAACCGATTAACTCGGTGTTTGAGCCCTGACAAGTGAGGCAGAGACCCTCTTGAAATGTAATGGGAACGTGGACGGGATGTTCTTTAAAAAATAAGAAACTTTTTGATGGCCCTCTTGAACGCGTAAAGAAAGGAATATTTTCTTAAAACATTAAATAATATTGGGAAGAAATAGCCCCCCTCTCTTGGTAATTCTTAATTCCGGAAAACTGCGAAGCCGCTTACTTTGGTAAATTTAATAATTTTCATAAAACACATTCTCAACTAATTTGCTAGAAATGGGGAGGATGCGTAACGCCTGTCAGCTCTGCATAACCCCCGGAAATGTCTTGACACATTGTTCTTAAATATCTACAATTAATAACAACATCAAGGTAAACTCACAAGACAATTAAAAAAACACCAGGGGAGTGTCCGAAAAGCTATATAAAACTCTGCGCTCTCCGCGTACTCGAAAGACCGTATAGGAGAGGGCGAGAGGATAAAAGATTTTAAGGCATTGTCTCTCGCAGAGAACGCAGGGTACGCAGAGAAAGGCAAATTTATCTGTGAGCAGTATCCTGAGACTGACTGATTCTGCTCACATTTCATGCCCCTTCGGGGCAGATGTTAGTTTTTACCCGCAGGGTGTGCAGGTTTGCCGGAATGAATCATTCTCTCAATTCCGGCAAAAATAAGTTTTAACTCTGCGATCTCCGCGTACTCGAACGACCGCATGGGAGTGGGCGAGAGGATAGCAATAAGCTTTTTTACAAAACCAATTAAAGGTAGAGGGGGTAATATGGCAACAAAGAAAACAACTGTAAATCCTGAGTTTCTGTACATTCCCGTAGAAAAGATTGTGGTAATGGAACAGGTGAGATCAAGCATCAATATTGAAACGGACTCATTCAAGCCACTTATGCAGTCAATCAAAGACAAAGGTATCTTAGAACCTCTCATTGTAACAGCTCAGGATGACGGGACATATCTACTTATCTGCGGAGAGAGACGTCTTGTGGCAGCCAAGCAATTAGGACTTGAAACCGTACCGGTGAGAGTTATTGAAGCAGGCAAGGAATTGGGTGACACTATAGCCCTTCAACTGACTGAGAACCTCCAGCGGGAAGACTTAAATCCCATAGATCAGGCCAAAGGAATTCTTACATATATTCAGGCGAAACATCCTGATAAAGGGTACGATGTGGGTGGAGTCATGAGTGAGTTAGTAAGATACAAGTTGAGAACCGATGATATATCAAACCAGTTAACGCCAACAGTTGGCGTTATAATTGAAATCACTGGAAAGTCAATATCTACGCTGTTTAACATAATTTCACTTTTAAAACTTTCTCCTGAAATTCAAGCCGAAATCAGGTCGGGAAATCTCCCTGTTTCCCAGGGTTATCTTTTTGCCGCAAACCTCGAATGCCCCGATCTTAAGAATATATTCGATACTGTCATAAAGACACCGGTAACCAATGCTACACTTGAAAGAATCCTTACTGCGTACAAGAAAATCAAACCTGCCCCTGTTGATACAAAGCCCAAATCCGTTAAGAAACAAGTCAAAGGCCTTATATCCATAAAAACAGATTTTGATAAAGGCATTGGAACCTATATAAGGGAAGATGTTGAAAAATATCTCTATGAACTACAGGTTTTCTGTAATCATGTCCAGCAGGAGATGTTTATAACCCCATACGGCAAGAAAAGACCACCACAAGTATAAAAATAGTGAATAGTGAATGGTGAATGGTGAATAGTGTACGGTTTAATCCCGCTTTATGCGGGACATGATGAAAAAAGCGGGAAAACATTTGAAAAGCAAATTAAACTGGTGTGAAGTGGAAATGCAGGATTCTTGAAGCTGGAGAGGCAGCTAACAGTAGATGGATTTAGCAAGAGGGAATGTGTTTCAATAATTCAATAAATGTGCAAACGAAACATACAACATTTCTATTTTGGTAAGGATAGGACATTTCTATTTTGGTTTGACACAATGAAATATTATGTTGTTTCACCGGATGATTTTGAACAGAAAGAAATAAAGAGGTTAGATGGTATGGTGGATACCAATACGGACACCAAAGAAAAAATCTTGTTGAACGATTACCCACAAACCCTTGATAATAATAAAGCCGACGATGGGATTCGAACCCGCGACCTGCTCATTACGAGTGAGCTGCTCTACCCCTGAGCTACGTCGGCATGATTTATTTTATATAGCACAGGAATTTACTCGCAGACAATACAATTTTCACTAAAAGGGCAATGCATGTTTTTCTCTTGTCTATATGTTGCATATGCGTTTCAGTGCCCTGTCTTTGATTATCACGAAATTGATAAAAAAGCATAATGAATTTTTGTAGAGCTCACAGAATTAATATAAATTTGTTTTAACACATATTTTACATCAGGATAAGCAACGGTGTCGGACTGTCCTGAGGCAAACATGCTCATTACGCTTAAAGTGTCAACATTGATGCGGTCTGGAATACCGTCAAGAAAGATATCCCGCAACTAAAAAAAGAAATTGAAAAATTGATTCATTTATAAATACATAAAGGATATTTTCAAATGTCAGACATGACCCCGGGGTCTCCACAAACTTGTTGACGCCTGCGGAAACTTTGCTGTATAACGTGTTGTAGGCTGTATATATAATGGAGGTATTATGAATAAGAAAGTAAAACCTGTAAGCAGAAAACAGGAATGCAAGATTGATATTTCTAATAAAATGGGTTTTCGCAGAGAGATCCCTTCATTGGTAAACCAACTTGTAATGTCATACGAAAAAAATGATTGCTTCAGCCACACAGACCCCGAGCCTATACCGTCAAGGGCATCGGTTATAGATATTTTAGAGAGAGTTTGCCGTATTGTTTATCCGGGATACTTCACAGATACTGTCCTTGATGAGGTTAATTTGAATTACTGTCTTGGTCGGGAAGCAACGGAATTCTTCGATGTGCTTTCGCAACAGGCTACTTTTGCAATAAGACATGACTGCATTCGTTTTAATCAACCCTGCACCGGTTGTGAAGAAAGGGGCCAGAAAGCTGCCATACAACTTATGCGTGATTTGCCTCAACTCCAAAAAATGCTTGGAGATGATATCCGTGCTGCTTATGAAGGAGATCCTGCTTCAAAGAATTTTGATGAAATCATATTCAGCTATCCGGGTCTCTTTGCCATTACTGTATATCGTATTGCCAATCATCTCTACAAACAGAATATCCCACTTATACCGAGGATCATGACGGAGTATGCCCATGGCCGCACCGGCATTGATATCCATCCGGGAGTTCAGATCGGCGAGAGGTTTTTTATCGACCATGGAACAGGCGTGGTTATTGGTGAAACAACGGTTATCGGCGACCGTGTTAGAATATATCAGGGTGTAACTCTTGGCGCACTTTCACTGAATAAGGATGAGTGTCAACAGCTAAGGGACAAAAAACGTCACCCTACCATCGAAGATGATGTGATTATCTATGCGAACGCAACCATACTTGGCGGCGATACGGTCATTGGCCGCAACTCTGTCATTGGCGGCAATGTTTGGCTTACAGAATCCGTTCCCCCCGATACAGTTGTATTCCTTAAAAAACCTGAGCTTATCATCAGGGAGAAAAGATAAAAAGGCGATAACTCATCCCCTTTAAAACTTGTGAAAGAACTTGACCATCTTTTGGATAAGTTTGTTCTTGTAGTAAAATAATGTCAATAGTATTATCTAATTGATAAATGTTTGGAAGATTTTAATAGAATTAAAAAACTTTGGAGGGTGTTATGGAGGTATTGATTCTTAACGGCAGCGCAAGAGGACAGAAAGGAGTAACGGGAAGATTGCTCAAGAGTTTCGTTGAAGGCTTAATTGACGGCAATGCAAGCGTAACAGAATTTAATGTACAAAGTCTTGATATATCACCATGCACAGCCTGTCTCTCATGTATGCACAAGACTCTGGGAGAATGCGCCGTCAAAGATGATATGGAACATATCTATAAAAAGATGAAGAAATCGGATGTGTTGGTGTTGGCAACGCCTGTGTATACTGACAATATGTCCGCCCAGCTAAAAAAGGTCATGGATCGCTCTGTATGCTGCATGCAGGGTTTTTTAAACAAAGATCGTTTCGGCAGAGTAAGGCACCTCTTTTCCTGGCGTATGCCGGCAAAATTCATGCTTATTTCCACATCGGGTTTTCCGGAAATGGAAACATTTGAACCGCTTATCGCTACATATCGCGCCCAGGCATTGAATTTCGGCTCTGAGGCCGTTGCGGAGATATGCGTCCCCGGTTCCATTGCTATCCAGATGGAACCGGATGCATTAAATCGGCACATTGAGCTTATCAAAAAGGCTGGTCAAGAAATTGCCGCTAAGGGGTCAATAAACGCAGGCATCTTAAAAGAGCTGAATACACCACCCTTTACAGTAGAAGGGTATCTCATTGCGGCAGCCAAATACGAGTCCTGGTGCCGGAAGAAACTGAGCGAAACAGGTCAGAAATAAGTATTGTTGGGAGTAGCCTGAAAGAACTTGACCACCTCTAGTACAAGGTAAAATTGAGAAGCTTTATTACAGTAATATCATCCTTGTAAATGTCTATTATATTAATACAGCCGTAGTCCTGGCCAATCTTGAATATTGAGGATAATTGCATGCCGAGGATCGAAGCGAGTATGAGCCTTAGTATGCCTGCATGGGTGACTACTGCAACATTTTGTCCTCTGTGCCTGCTTATCATTTCATTGAAAATGCCAACGCTTCTTTGCTGGGCGTCTATGAGAGGTTCGCCTTGAGGCGGGGTGTGAATATCCGGGTTTTTTACCCATCTTCGGAATTCTGTCGGGTTTTCCTCATCTATTTCTTCAAAGCTTCTTCCTTCCCAGATGCCGAAATGGATTTCGTTGAAGGCCTCGGCAATTTCCGTCTCGATGTTGTGGGGTTCGGCAATGATTTTCCCGCTTTCAATGCACCTTGAAAGAGCGGATGTGTATATGTGATCAAAATTAAAACGTGTGAGAAATTGTGAAGCTTTTTGCAGCTTTTCCCTGCCTTTTTCGGACAAAGGTATATCGCTGGTACCTTTAAAGACTTTCTTTGTTTCTTCGTCGATTGTATCACCATGTCTTATGAGAAATAATCGTGTACGGTTGTTTCTATTCAATGCATCCCTCCATGTATTTTAAGAGAAGATTGTTCTCTTTTTGTGATTTTACTGCAATACGTAAATATCTGTGGTCAAGTCCTTCGAAGTTTGAACAGTCTCTAACCATGATGCCTTTTTTTGCAAGCTGTTCTGCAATTTTTAGAGCTTTGGGAGTATGTAAGAGATAGTAGTTTGCATGAGAAGGAATATAATCAATGCCAAGACCTTGCAATCCCTTCTCCAGGACTCTTTTTTGTTTTTTTACAATTTTCATCGTCCTTTCTTTGTATGCGCTGTCATCCAATGCTGTTATACCGGCACTCTGGGCAAGAGTATTGACGCTCCATGGCTCTTTATGTTTCTGCACCATCCCGGCAATATTGGCGGGAAAGATGCCGTAACCCAATCGTAAGCCTGCAAGTGCATAAAACTTTGTCATAGATTTTAATACAATAAGATAGGGGTTCTTTTCCACTTTATCTGCAACGGATTCCCCCGGACAGAAATCAATGAAGGATTCGTCTACAATGAGATAGAATTTTTGTTTTTTTGCCTGTTCTGCTATTTGAAGAAGTGATGTTTTTTTAATAAGCCTTCCTGTGGGATTATTGGGGTTGCATAAAAATACGGCATCAGGTTTTGCATTCAGGATTTTATTTAGTAAGTCTTCTGTTTCTATATCGAAGTTGTTCTTATGCTCAAGCATATAATCTTTGATGGTGCATGAAGGATATGCAATTCTGCATGCCCGTTCATAATCACTGAAAGTTGGCTGGGGTATGAGGACATTTCTGAAACCCATTATTCTCGGGACAAGATAAATCAGTTCTGTAGACCCGTTCCCGCAGACTATGGATTTTTTGCTTACACCAAGCGTCTCAGCGATTTTATCAATCAATCTGGTTGCGTGAATATCCGGATAATGGATAAGATTTTTCAGGTTCTTTTTGATTTCCTGGATAACATTTTTGGATGTGCCCAAAGGGTTGATAGAGGCACTGAAATCTGTTACAGACCTTTGATCCAGACCTTTCTTCTCCATGAAACTGTATATGTTTCCGCCATGAGCTGTCATAAAATTATCAGCAGACATAGTACACCAATTGAAATAAAAAAGCCAAGAAATGAGGCTGTCCTTACAATCCTTATGGTATCGAGAGAAGCGGAAAAATAGTCTGCGGACCTTTCAGAACCTATATATGGTTTTTCAAAAATAGCCCCATTGTATTTTGACGGCCCTCCAAGCTGTACGCCAAGAGCGCCTGCCATTGCAGCCTCCGGATAGCCGCTGTTCGGGCTCGTATGCTTCCTTCCGTCGCGATACATGGTTGTGAAGGCGTAACGCATAATTTCCTTAGAGCGAAAAAGGATGCCTGATGATAATACAATAAGAAGACCTGAGATACGTGCCGGTATATAGTTGGCAAGATCATCAAGACGTGCAGAGGCCCAACCGAAACGTATATACTTATCGTTTTTATACCCCACCATGGAATCGAGTGTGTTGATCGCCTTATAGGTCAGACCGAGGGGCATTCCTCCGATGGTGAGATAAAAGAGGGGCGCGATGACACCGTCAGATAGGTTTTCGGAAAGAGTCTCTATTGTTGCCTTTAGTATACCTTTATTATCAAGAACGTCTACGTCACGACCTACAATCATATGCAAATGCTTTCTTGCAAGGTCAATATTATTTTCCTTAATAGCCCCTATGACCTTAAACCCTGCCCGTAGAAGTTCTTTTGTTGCAAGAGTCGTTGCAGTGAGATATACAAGAAAGGCTATGCCGATAAATCTGGTTATGCCTTGTGTGCCAAAGAGAATCCATTTTTCCGTTATATAGGCAAGGAGGAAAGTTGAAGAAACAATTGTTACTGTCAGAAGAGTGCCGGCCAGTCTCTCCTGCACTTGCATTGAAAACGGTTTTGTCAAAAGATACTCCATTATGGCAATACCTTTTCCGATGATTTTTACAGGATGCGGAAGCCAGGTGGGGTCGCCTATGGCCAGGTCGAGGAAGAATGCAAGGATAAGTAAAATAATGAATATATGGTTGTTAATTATCTCCATATCAGTGCAACGAGCAGAAATACAATTTCTGATATTTCGTGGATAGCGCCAAAATTATCCCCTGTGAGACCGCCGAATTTATTTGTGAAAATATGTCTTAAAAAAAGACAAAAAAGAAAAATAACGGCTATTTCGCAGAAAAGGAAAAGGATAAATCTGTACTCTCCCAATTGAGCAAGGGAGGACGTGCCATATCCACAGGCATAGAATGCTGTTAAACCCGTAAAAAAAATAAGGAGAGTTGAGAGGAGGGCGTGTTTGAAACCGACCCGTTCAAGAAAAATCCTGCCGATGCCGTCTGAACGTGCGCTCCTTGAACGATACATAACTGATACCATAGCCCATTTTGAATAAATAGGCATTAAAAAAAGGATAAAACAGGCATTTCCCTCTATTTGCAGAATCGCCTTAATTAAAAGATATTTGAGGAGCAATGAAAAGACAATAGCAATTACTCCTATGGGTCCTGTTGTGCTGTCTTTCATTACAGCCAGTCTCTTTTGTATATCCTGCGCCCTGTTTCCTGTGGATTTTACAGAAATGGCGTCAAATGTGTCGGAGAGGCCGTCCTGGTGAAAGCCTCCGTTTGTAAGAAGATATGCAACAAGGACAAGGGCAGTGGTTATCTCAGGAGAAAAGACCTTCAACAGAAAAAAAGATAAGGCAACAAGTATAAACCCCTGAAAAGCCCCAACAACAGGAAAAAAGATCGAAGAGTCAGCTATATCTTTTTCCGAGACCTCACCGGTTGTTTTTATCGGTATGATGGTAAGAAACTGAAAGGCGAGGGCAATATTTCGTAATTTCACGGCAGTTCCTTTGAAACTCCTGCTTCATCAAATGTAGCCATTTCACGATATATTTTGAGACCTCCTTCAATGATAAACATTGCCAGGGCAGCCCCTGTGCCTTCCCCGAGTCTTAAGTCCAGATCAAGTATGGGCCGCAAGCCCATTGCATCAAGAATAATTTTATGACCTATTTCTATTGAGTTGTGGGCTGCAAACATATAATTTGCTGCAGCCGGTTCTATAGCATAGGCTATAAGTGCCCCGGCAGTAGAAATGAAGCCGTCTACCACCACCGGTATCCTCCGGGATGCAGCCCCGAGAATGAGCCCTGCAATTCCCCCTATCTCTGCGCCGCCCACCTTGGAGAGCACATCAACCGGGTCTTGTGGGTCCGGTTTATTTAAGGCTATTGAATCTTCGATAACCTTGACCTTGTGTTTTAAGGCTTCATCGGATATACCGGTACCTCTGCCGGTTACTCCGGAAACGGGTTTTCCTGTAATGACTGCTGCAATGGCGCTGGATGGAGTGGTATTGCCAATACCCATATCCCCTGTCCCGAACATGCCATAGCCTTTGTCAGCATATTCCATAGCGAGCGAAATACCTGTGTCGATACATCGTTCTGCCTCTTCACGGGTCATGGCAGGTCCTTTTCGCATATTCCTTGTCCCTCTGACGACTTTTTTTATGAGGAGGTCTGACTGTCCGGTAAAATCACAGTCTACGCCTATGTCTACAACAACAACATCCGCTCCTGCATGTCTTGCCAGTATATTTATACCTGCCCCGCCCCTGAGGAAGTTATATACCATCTGTTCCGTCACTTCTTTCGGATAAAGAGATATACCTTCCTCTGTAACCCCATGGTCTCCGGCAAAGGTGAAGATAGCCTTTTTTGAAAAAGGAGAGGGAATTTCCAAACCTGATATGCCGACAAGCTTTCTGGCAAATTCTTCAAGTCTGCCAAGGCTGCCTATCGGTTTTGTAAGACTGTCGAGTCTTGTCTGTGCAGATTCAAACAATGCTGTCTTTATCGGTTCAATTGTAAGTTTTATCATCGAATTTGCCTCTCTTATGTTTTGTTGAGTATTTGTTATATCATTTCCGGTTTTTCTCTTTATCGGGCAGCGGCATGGAAGAAATACTCATCTGCGGCGATCTGCTGCGCCTTGCGATCCTCCATCGTACATTCAGTACGATTGCGGCCTGCAAGGCTTACATCTCATCCACATCTGCTGCATTTTTGCTCAACACTGCCCTCGCAATGAAATCTCACTTCCATGCCGCTGCCCACTCAAGCCGGATTCACATATAAGCTTATGTGAATCCGGCGGAAATGAAGAAAAGATTTCTTCATTTCCCATACTTCTCGATCACTGCCTCTGGTTTATCATTATTCAATCTTTGTAGCCATTTCATGAAAATATTTATGATGTTTTTATTTTTAATGGTATGCCTGCAACCATGAAAATTACATCCGATGCTGCCTGTGCAACCTGCCGGTTCACGTGCCCCAGATTATCCCTGTAGGCCCTCCCGAGAGGCGATTCAGGGACAAGTCCCAATCCTACTTCATTTGAGATTATATATAGCGGGGCAGGGGAAGCGGTTGAAAGTGCGGAAACAAGTTTCCCTGTTTCTTCAGCAATGTCAAGGCCGGCGTGCATGATGTTCGAAACCCATAAGGTAAGGCAGTCTATCAGGATTACATTGTATTTTCCTTTGATCCTGTTAATAAGGGGCGCTATTTGGAGCGGTTCTTCGTAGGTATCCCAGTCGTTTCCCCTTTCCTTCTTATGATTTTCTATGCGGATATACATCTCATCGTCAAGAGGCTCTGCTGTTGCAATAAAGGCTTTTTTCCCCTTTATGAGCGATGCCTCTGCCAGAGCATAATAACTTTTTCCACTCCTGGCGCCTCCCAGCACAATGACTATCTTTTGCATCGTTTTTTTACCTCCTCAGTTACTACAAGCACGAAGGGCTTGGAAGACAGAGGATTTGTTTCCACAACAACAACTGTCTTATAGACCTCTTCTATATCACTGTAATTCAGTACGTCTTTCGGTTCCCCCGCCCTTTTGATGGTGCCTTTGTCCATCAGGATTAGACGGTCGCAATATTCTGCTGCAAGGTTGAGATCGTGAAGCACGATGATAATAGTAAGAGCATACTCCATATTCAGTTTTTTGATGAGGTCCAGGATTCCTACCTGATGAGTAATATCCAGATGGGCGGTAGGTTCATCAAGAAGAAGCAGCACCGGCTCCTGTGTGAGTGCCCGTGCAATGAGTGCAAGCTGTACCTCTCCGCTGCTCAACTCCGAGATATACCTGTCTTTAAATTTTATTGTATCGGTAAGTTCCATGCAATATTCGGCAAGTTCAATATCCTTTTCGGTTTCGAACAATTGGAATGTACTGTAATGGGGTAATCTGCCGAGGAGAACATATTCTTCGACAGTCATTATTGTCGCAGGTATGCCCTGGGAAACTACGGCAATCTTTTGTGCAATTTCTCTGAAACCCATCCCCCTTATATCTTTCCCGTCGAAAAGGATCGTGCCTCCGAAATGTTTTGCTAATCGTGTAATTCCGCGAAGTAATGTAGTCTTTCCTGATCCGTTAGGTCCTATGATGCCTACAAATTCTCCTTTGTCTACCCGGAGATCGATATTATTCAGAATAGTTTTAGAGCCATATCCGCATGAAAAATTGTTTATTTGAATCATTTTAGAAACCTCCTGCCCAGAGCATAGACAAAAAGGCTTCCGCCGAGTATGCCCGTTATTACCCCTACAGGAAGTTCCACCGGCGAAATGATCGTCCGCGCCAGGGTGTCGCAGAATATGAGAAAACCTGCGCCTGTGATAAATGACATGACCAGAAGCACTCTGTGGTCATACCCTGCAAGCATCCTTACAAAGTGAGGGACAACAAGCCCGACAAAGCCGATTATCCCTGCAATGGATACACTGACTCCTGTTAAAACCGATGCAATGAGAAAGAGTATCTTTTTCGCCCTTTCCACATTTACCCCGAGATGAATGGCCTCTTCTTCGCCCAGTGCAAGGGCGTTCAGGTCTAAAGAAAAGATGTAAGACAAGACAAGGCAGATCAAGGAAATAAAGAGGACAATGGAAATGAGCAACCAGCTCGGTTCTTCGAGTGATCCCATTATCCAGAATATGATGCCCTGGAGATCTTCGGTGCTTGATATTGCCAATATAAGTGTAACTATAGAGGAAGATATATAGCTTATCATGACTCCTGTAAGAAGAAGCCCTTCTGTTTTTACCATACCCTTCCTTATATTTATAAGTGATATGGGAAGGGCTACAGCAAAAGCTCCAATGAATCCGAAAAGCGGCATGGCAAGGTCCGGGAATACCCTGTGAAGTCCCAGAATAATACAGAGGGCTACTCCAAGGGCAGCGCCTCCTGAAATACCAAGTGTATATGGCTCAACGAGAGGGTTCCGGAACATGCCCTGAAGGATAACTCCGGCAAGGCTTAAAGAGCCCCCGACAGCAAAGCCAAGCAGAATCCTGGGTATTCGGATATCAAAAAGAATGCTGAACTCAGGGGTTCCGCTGCCCTTTAAGAGCGTTGGTATGACATCTTTCAGGGTGATGTCGGAGGAACCGCTGCCCAGTGAATAAAGGCTTGCAGCAAGAAGAAAACCCACTGAAAGAAGCATGGAGAGCGGCCAGTTTAATATAGTTTTTTTCATTCCCTATCCTTCAAATGCTTCAGGATGCAATATTTTTACAATCTCTTCAAGCAATTCTACAAAGCTGACCGGCGTAGGGCTGCATATTTTGTCGGAATCTACGAGATATATATGCTTGTTTTTCACAGCGTTTATGGTTTTGTATTGCTGCCATGATTTTTGCTCTTTTTCGCCGGCAATGCCCATAGTTGTGATAATCAATATGTCAGGATTGCGCCGTACCACTTCTTCCCTGCTTATAAGACCGGACTTTGCGTCTTTAAAAATATTTACACCGCCTGCAAATTCTATAAGATCATTGATAAAGTAATCCCTTGTTACTGCAAAAAGCGGTTTGGAGCCGAGCTGGACAAATACCTTTTTACGGGGAAGATTTTCAACCTTTTTTTGTGTTTTTACTATCTTTTTTCTCGATTCAGCTATCATAGTCCGGGCCTGTTCTTCTTTTCCCACCAATTTGCCGAGATCAAGGAAAATTTGGCATAGCCGGTCAAAGTCTTTTGATATATCGAAAGTTACCACATTAATCCCGAGATTTTTTAATTTCTTGATATCTTTTGAATTTGTAAGCCCTGTACCGATTACAAGGTCAGGTCTGAGGTTGATTATTTTTTCCGTATTGATTTCAATTATGGTGCCTATTTTTTCTTTTTTTGCCGCCTCAGGTGGTTTCTGACAGTATGTGGTGACGCCTACGACTCTGTCTTCAACTCCAAGGAAGTATAGGGCTTCCGTAATGGCAGGACCCAGGGAAATGATCCTGTGCGGGACGTTTTTTGCCGCAGGTTCGCCTGTACAAGGGGCGGATAGGATAAAAAGGCCTGAACAGGCATAAAGTACAATAAAAAGTGCTGTTATGACGTGTCTTTGCATTACTTGTCAGCCGCTCCTCCATCTTTGGGCGCAAGTTCCAGAATCCGGTATGAATCCATTAATATCTTTCTTACTACGTTGAATTCTACAGGTTTTTTAAAAATTGGGCCATCATAAACAAAAGTATGATATTCTCCTTTTTCTCCACAGAGATCGACATTATTTAATGCTTTTAAATCATGTATAAAAGCCCTGTTTATCTCCCTTCCGAGCCATTCTTCGCCTAAGTATCGTTCATCCGTTGCTACAACTATGGCCTTAAACCCTGCATCAATAAAGCTGATAAGGATTTCCTCCCTGTCTTTCAACCAAAGTGGAAGTATGGGTTCCACTCCTGACTCCAGACATACCCGTTCCACCCAGTCTCTATGTTCTATCATGTCAATATCCCCGAAGACTCCTCTAAGTGCATCTCCGTCTTTGATGATTGAAAGAGCTTTCTTGAATTCTTTTTCATAGGTATCCCAGGATGCCTTTTGTTGTAACAGACTGATATTGATTGCTTCAGATTGAGAGGCGAGAAGACCTGATGTAAGACCATGAGTGCGTGAATGCTCACCGTTTTCCGTTGCCATATTGAGTAAATGAGTAATTTCTATACCTGATCTGGTTGCCTCATAGAATGCCAGAGCACTGTCTTTTCCACCGCTCCATGAACAAAATGTTTTCATAATACGCTCCTTTAGTAAATAAAAACTTTGTTTTCCCCCTAGTTTTTTCTTTGTTCGGTCAGCGGCTTGGAAGAAATGCTTATCTGCGGCGATCTGCTGCGCCTTGCGATCCTCCGACGTACGTTAAGTACGCCTCCGGTCTGCAAGGCTTGCATCTCATCCACATCTGAATCATTTCTTACAAGCCGCAGCCCACTCAATCCGAATTCACATACACGCTTATGTGAATTCGGAAATAAAAAAACAGATATCTTCATTTTAAACTACCTATCTCCACATTTTTCTGTATTGTTCAAGTTTTCTTTACTCATACTTTACACCCATTTTTCATGACCCATTTAGCAACTCCAGTACATGCCCGCACACATGGCAGTGGAAGGAATCTACCGGCATACCGGCGCCGCAGCCCGGACATGATTTTTCTCCTTCTTCCGGCCCCGGGATCGTGCCGACGACCTCACAAAACACCTTGAAATAATAGAAATGTTCTTTGTTAAAAAATCTTATAGGATAAGGATTATTTTGAAACTCTTCGTCGCTGATCATTGAAGATATGATGCCTCTGAGTCTTGTCATACCGGAGCCGTATTCAAGGGGCCTTTTGCCTTGCCAGATGAATTTGGACGGGAGAAGGTCTTCGAAGGCTTTTCTGAGAACCCATTTGCCGTGGATTATCCCGTGCTCTTCCCGTATCCTTAACTCATTCGGTATTTCCAGGGCAAATTTGATTACATTTTTATCAAGGAAGGGCTGCCTTACGTCCATAGCCAGAAAATCGGCGAGCATATTGGAACTGAAAGACATGTGTGAAGCGATCCTTCTTATATAACCGGGTAAATCATCAATTTCCTTCATAAAATCATAACCGCCGAAAAGCTCGTCTGCGCCGTCTCCTGTCATGAATGAAGTGATGCCCATACCGGAGAGGGTCTTTAAACCGTAGTAGGCTGTAATATCATTCGGTATTGCAGGATCGAAACTCCCAAGTGCTTTTATTACAATGGGAATAGCCTCTATTGCTTCATCAATGCTTATCGATCTCTGAATATGATGGAATCGGAGAGTCTGTGCAAGCTCTTTTGAGTACTGGAGGTCTTCACCCTCAGACAAAAGATTTATTGTAACAGCCTGAACTTCAGATGGTGCATATATACGGCATGCAATGGCTGCGATGATGCTCGTATCAAGCCCGCCTGAGAATAGTATACCGGGTGCAGCTATCTTTTTAACAGCATTGGTGAAAACTTTATTCAGCTGTGATGTTATATTCTCAATAGTCAACCTTAAACCCTCCGTACATGGAAAATCCTGGTGTTCCATATCCATGGACCTCCTGATATTTTCTGTTCAGGAGGTTCTCAATCCTTCCGAATAACTGGATTTGTTTGGTTATATTGTATTTGGCTGCAGCATTTACCAATGTATGTCCTCCAACTATACCGCTTGAAGGATACGGCATCCAGTCTCTCCTTTGGCCAGTATAAAGAATCCTGAGATTAACGCTTCCTTTTTCTGAAAAACTATAGTTTGCATCAGCGCTGAACTTATTCTTCGGTCTTCTTAATAAAGATTCGTCGGTATCCTGATTCTCGGTGTCCATATAGGTATAGCTGAAATCTAATATAAGATCATCTCTTGCCTTAATCCTGGTTGAGAACTCCACTCCGTCAGTTCTTGCCTTTCCGATATTTACGTAACCGAGGGCATTATCGAAGTCTATGAGGTTTTTGAATGTGTTATTAAAATAGGTGATACCAAGGGTGACTTTTTCATGAAAAAAATCCTGGTCTATCCCAAAATCCCAGCCCTTGCTCTCCTCCGGTTTTAAATTCGCATTACCCACAGGACTCCACACTGTTGCCGGTGCATAAAGCTGATACAGGGAAGGAGCCCTCTCTCCGGTGCCGTATGTTCCCCGTATCTTTGTTCCGGTCTGTTTTATGAAATATGCAGGGGCAATCCGATATGTGATTTTCGATCCTATCTCACTGTGATCATCCAGGCGCATGCCTATGGTTCCAAAAAACTGTTCCCCCAGCCTAATCTGATCCTGTATGTAATAGCCCGTATTATGCGCAGATTTTTCGGGAAAGAGACTTGTCCCGGGGCCCCAGGCGCTTATCCAGCGGTAATCTGATTTTCCCGTCTCTTCCTTATATTCCACACCAAAGGTGAGCGTATTTGTTCTGTGCACCTCAACAACATGCTGCCATCCTATTTTGTCAAGCCTTCCGTTATAACTTGCTCTTTCTGCATCAAGAGGATGCTGGAAATCCTGTGGATTAAAGTTTGTCCTGTCATTGGTGTTGGTAGCGAACTCTATGGACTGCATCCATTTTCCATCATAAAGGGTGATATCAACCTTGCCTTTCAAGAGAAGCTGGACAACCCTGTATATGTTATTGATATCATCTCCGCCTATGCCGCCGCCATTATCTATATCTGATCTTGCTTTGGTATAATGGACAACAAAATCGGTATTGACATATTCCCCAAGGCTAAATCCGAACCTGGATGAAAGGGACATATTATCATATCCGTCGGTTTCAATATTGCCGTCCCCTCTGTTTGCCGATGAGATGCCTTTTGAATTAATATGGGAAGCACCTAAAGAATAATGAAAATTTTTCAGTGAGCCCTCTAATCCTGCAGATTCTCTATAAGTATTATAGGAACCGCCTTCTCCAGACACAAAGAACTTCGGTTTACCGGCTCCCTTTTTTGTAATTATGTTTATAACGCCTCCTATAGCGCCTGAACCATAAAGGGTGCTTTGAGGCCCCCGTAAGACCTCGATGCGCTCGATATTGTCAATCGTAAGGTCCGAAAAGTCGTAGAGTCTGCCGAAGTGCATAACATCGTTTACTTCCATTCCATCGATCAATACAAGTGTATGTTCCGGATTAGCGCCCCGCATATATATTGAGGATGTCCTGCCCAGTCCTCCGGTTTGAGTAACGTCAACTCCCGGTAATCCGCGGAGGATATCCAGAACAATAGGCTGTTTTTTGTCCTCAATCTCTTTTGAGGTGACGATGCTGATCGAGCTTGCGACTTCTTCCGCCGGTGTTTCTACCCTTGTTGCGGTAACAACAATTTTGTCTAAACTGTAAGTTTGCAGACCCTGTGCTGTATGGGGAATTAAAAAAATAAGGAATAAAAGAAATGTTGATAATACATGTTTCAAGAGTAACCTCCTTATGCCTCGTAAGGACAGTATCTTAAGACATCCAATCCAAGGTTTCCTGACTTCCGGGCGTTGAGCTTACGCGCCTTCCCATCCTTTTTCAGGACAGTGGCCGGCATATGCCATGCGTTGCCTTTAACCCGTCACAGTTGCGGGACAGTGGAAGATTTTCACTTCACTTCCCTTGCAAATCGGACGAATATTGCTTAGTTGAAATCTTTATCATGCATTGAATTAAATTTCAATAATAATATCTTAAAGATATTTTTGATATACTTTTTGTGCCTTTTCTTTTCATCTTTCTTCTTGAACGGCTCTTTCTTGAATGTTAATGTTGTGTGATGGAGAAAAAATGTTCCTCTGTGCCCATTGACAGCAGGCATAGGATGATTAGCGGAAAGGCTCTATGAAGATTTTTGGTAATCAATACGACAGAATGGAATTTGCCGGTGCCTTCGGAGATCTGGGAACGTTAATCCCTTTTATTGTAGGCTATATCACTCTTAACAAGATGGACCCCCTGGGTATTCTCGTTACATTCGGGCTCTTCAAAATCTTTGCGGGCCTTTATTTCAGAACGCCTATGCCGATTCAGCCCATGAAAGCGATCGGGGGAATGTCCATTGCTCATGCAAGCACTATCTCTCCGGGAATGATCTGGGGCGCGGGTATTTTTACCGGGGTTTTCTGGCTTTTAATGGGCTTCACAGGCGCCATTACAGTGATTCAGAAGATCACTGCCAAGCCTGTGGTAAGAGGCATAATGGTCGGCCTCGGCCTCAGCTTCATTGCTGAGGGACTGAGCATGATGAGAACGCAGCCGGTATTTGCTATCGGAGGCGCTGTTTTGACTTTGATTCTCCTGAACAGCAAACGATATCCGGCGATGCTGGTCCTTCTTTCTTACGGGATCGTTGTTTCATTCATTCATAATCCGGGATTGTTTGGTGACCTGGCCCATATTTCAGTTAGGTTCCGGTGGCCGGAGATCGGGCTTCCGCGGATTTCGTGGAGCGAACTGCTGACAGGGTTTATAGTCCTGGGACTCCCCCAGGTGCCGCTTACCCTTGGCAATGCCATCATCGGCACTGTTGCCGAGAATAATCAATATTTTCCGGACAGGCCGGTGACAGCCAGGAAAATCAGTATCGATCATGGAGTGATGAACCTTATCAGCCCTTGCATTGGCGGTATCCCGGTCTGTCACGGTGCAGGAGGTATGGCGGGACATATACGTTTTGGAGCAAAAACCGGCGGTGCCCTGGTAATACTCGGCCTGATTACCCTTTTTTCCGGGCTTTTCCTGAGCGACTCAATATCGCTCATACTTCAGGTCTTTCCCCGGTCTATTCTCGGCGTGATTCTTTTTTTCGCGGGTGTGGAACTTGCCATGACCATCAAGGATGTGAAGCTAAAGAAGGAGAACCTTTTTGTCCTTGTCATCACCGCCGGTACTGCAATGTGGAACATGGGCGCAGCCTATCTGGCGGGATTATTTATCTACTATGCCATTGAACGCCGTTGGATCAGAATATAAACTGCAAGTTTTATTTACCCTTCTTTCCCTGGTAACTGAGCAGACCGGATCTTAAGCAGTTTTGTCTGTCTTTTCACTTGGTCGGTCAGCGGCATGATTGGGATGTTCATCTTCGGCGCTCTGCTTCGACTTGCGATCCTCCGACGTACGTTGAGTACGTCTACGGCCTTCAAGTCTAACAGCCCATCCGAATCTGAAACATCCCTGCCATGCCGCTGCCCACTCAATCCGGCTTAGCATCTACATTGATGCTAAGCCGGAATAAAGAAGGGGGCAAGTTTCTTCATTTTCAATTTTATTTTCTACATACCCTCTATTTTGCTTTGTAGAGTCCTGCCCATATTCAATCCAAATGATTCCCTGCAGTTTGCTGTAGGGTTACTACTTGCCCTGAAGCTTGCTGTAGGGTTACTACTTGCCCTCGCCCCTCCGGGGGAGAGGGCGGGGTGAGGGGGATATGAGCCTCTTCCCAGTGATAACCTGCACCCTGCTGCGGGGAGGTTCAATCTTCATATTAATTGTGCATGAAACTTTTGACAATACCATATCATCATGATTTGTTTGGTTTATTTATTTTCATCTTGGACTGGGTGATGAGTGAGTTGATAAGCTACAATCGGAGACCCGAAAACCTACAGAAAGAAATCGTTACAACAGTTGTAACGATTTCTGAAATCTCTGCAAAGTAAATACAGACGCTGCATCGCACGATATCACTTTTAAAACATGTTTTGAAAATACAAGATGTAATTCAGACAGAAAAACTCCCCTTTTCACAGGGATATCTCTTTGCCGCTAACCTTGGAAGTCCTGACTTTTTTACCATATTTGATGAAATAATGGAGACGCCTGTAACCAACCCGGAGATTGCGCCAATAAAACCGATTAAAAAACCTGTTCCGCAGGTGTGAGGATCAATTCCAGTTTTAAATCAAGGATGAAATCAAGGCGGCAAGGAAGAAGAGACGTAGGCGTACGATAGCAGTACGTCGAGGATCTGATGACGAAGCCAACGATGATAGCGCCTTGATTTAGAATTGGAATAATGCGTGCAAAAAAACAAGACCTGACCCCCAGTCTTTCCCAGGAAAAGGAGGCAGCGTATTTCAATTATTTGTCTTGACAGATATAAAGTTGTAATTTATTATTGTCAATATGTATGTGTCCAGGCTCTTATCATCAAAACTGGCAGAGGCATTAAAATCTTTCCCATCGGTATTGGTGACAGGACCGAGGCAGTCGGGAAAAACCACGTTTTTACTTAATGAAATAGGCGAAGCATCGGACTATGTCAGCCTCGATGACCCGTTTGAAAGAAGTTTTGCCCTGTCTGACCCCAATGGATTTTTAAACAGGTTCACAAAAAGGCATGTTATCCTTGATGAAGTTCAACATGTCCCTGAGATATTCCCGTATATCAAAATCCGTATAGATAACGACAGAAATACACCGGGACTATGGGTGCTGACCGGTTCTCAGCAGTTTCATCTAATGAAGAATGTAAGCGAATCGCTTGCAGGGCGGATTGCAATACTTGATCTTCTGCCGTTCAGTATGACTGAAAGCATGAAGGAAGGCGGGGCGTCGTTGGAAGCGGTTATATGGAATGGAGGTTACCCTGAACCGTCTCTTTATCCAGAGAAAAGGGACTTATGGATTCGTTCCTATATACAAACTTATATTGAGCGCGATGTAAGACAGCTTCAAAACATTAAAGACATCAGGTTGTTTGAGCTATTTCTTGGTTTTTGCGCAGCAAATCACAGCCAGACATTTAACACTGCAAATCTATCGAGAGAGTGTGGAGTATCCTTACCTACCATAAAGGCATGGTCATCTGTTCTTGAAGCGTCATATCTCTGTTGTTTTCTCCCCCCGTATTTTAGTAACTATGGAAAACGGTTAGTGAAAACCCCGAAACTCTATTTCCTCGATTCTCTCATTGTCTGTGCACTGACAAGGCAGCCGGATGCAATTTCAACACTTTCCGGTGCAATGAGCGGTGCAATCTTTGAGGGTCTGATAATATGTGAAGCAGTTAAATTTTTTGCAAACAAGGGGATGAAGGCGGATGTGTTTTTTTGGCGCTCACACGACGGCCTTGAGGTAGACTTAATTGTTCGGGCAGGCGCAAAAATGTACCCCATAGAGATAAAACTTACTTCAACCCCATCTTTGAAACACCTGGAACCGCTTAACCGTTTCAAGTCTCTGGCCGGAAACGATGCGTCTGAAACGGGCTTGCTGGTATGCAGGATTGAAAAGGAGATGCAAATGCCATTCAATAACCTTGCAATCCCCTGGCATCATTTTCCTGCGTGGCTGTCAGCAAAATTGGGTGGATAGTTAAGAATCAAAATAGTCTTGATGACAACCTCATTGAACAGGCAAAAACATACGCCCGAAAAAAAAGTTTATCCTTGTCGCAAGTGGTTGCCGATTATTTTCGTATCCTTAATACAGATACAATCCATACCAAAAAACACCTCCTATAACGGCATCTCTTCGCGGACTGCTCAAGGAAACAAACGTTGATGAAAAAGATAAATACCTTCTCCTCTGCGGGGAAAGAAGATATCTTGCAGTTCAGAAGCTGGGCCTTGAATCCATCCCGGCAAGAATTGTTAATATAGTCACCCAAAAGGATGAAATACTGGCCATCCAATTGACAGAAAACCTCCAACGAGAAGACTTGAATCCCATAGATCGGACCAAAGGAATATTATCCTTTATTCAAGCAAAACATCCTGATAAGGGATACAATCTGGATGGGGTGATGAGTGAGTTGATAAACTACAATCGGATACCTGAAAACCTACAGAAAGAAATTGCTACAACTGTTGTAGCAATTTCGGAAATCTCTGGAAAATCAATAAAGACGCTGTTCAACACGATATCACTTTTAAAACCTGTTTTGAAAATACAGGATGTAATTTAGGCAGAAAAACTCCCCTTTTCATAGGGATATCTCTTTGCCGCTAACCTTTGAATTCCTGACTTTTTTACCACATTTGATGAAATAATGGAGACGCCTGTAACAAATGCAGTACTTGAAAAAAACTCACCGCATACAAAAGAAGAAAACCAGAATCAACAGACCCGAAACCAGTACCAATGTGCATACTGCGTGGTTTCGCAGAGGCAAAGACTTCGGATTGAAATGTGCGCCTTCTACCCTTAACTGGATAATTTTTCTTCCACCTACCTATACGTAACAAAATTTATTGACCGTTAGACTGCTAAGGATCATTATTTATTCTGCTTTTTCTTAAAAGAAAAGGAGGAGAAATGACCCGGACAAATCAAAGTTTTATCAGACCAAGCGGCAACTTCGAG